>NZ_JBVHXY010000012.1:0-161353 GCF_055569215.1 Kitasatospora sp. NPDC029312
CCGCTACGAACGCAAGGGCGAGCACTTCGCAGCCTTCGCCAGCATCGCCGTGGCCGTCATCTGCTACCGCAGACTCTCCAAATGAGATGACTCCTTAGTGTCAGGCCGAGCGGGAACCCCGGACCGGGGCCCGCTGCGGTCCCCCCGATCGGCGGCACCGCCCACCCGCTCGTCCATTCCCGGGTGGCCGGTGCTGCCTTCCAGGCCAGCGCCGAAGGGTTCCTCACCGTGGTCGTGCACTCCCATGTCTTCTTCCTGACCCGAGATCCGGTCTCCGTGCCCATCGCCCGCCGCAGGGTGAGGACCCGCATCGTCAGCTGGGGCGTCCTGCTGGACGAGGACACCCGGCTCGCGCTGGACACGGTCACCTCCGAGCTGGTGACCAACGCCGTCCGGCACACCCAGCGGCCGATGCTCACCGTCGCCGTCTACGTGAGCGTGAGGCTGCGGCGGGTCCTGGTCGAAGTCTACGACGGCTCGATCGCGCTGCCCCGACCCCTCCGGGCACTGCGACTGCTCCTCACTCATCCAGCGTGCCTACGGAGTCGCCGGCATCCAGCTCACCCGCACCACCTACACCCAGGTCGCGGAAGGCACCGCCGTCTCCACCGACCCGGCAGCACTTCGCGCGGGAGACCTCGTTTTCAGCCGCGGCAGCGCACAGCGGCCCGAGCACGTGGCCATGGTGATCGGCCCCGGCCTCATCGTGCAGGCGCCACGCACCGGCGACGTCGTCAAGGTGTCGGAGCTGGCCCAGCAGGGGCCGGTCCTCGCGACCCGGCGCGTCGTGGCCGGCTGACCCCCTGCAGTTTCCAGTTGATCTTGTCAGTTTCCGGTCGATCTGTCGTCGACCTGTCATCACCAGCGGGAAACCGCAGGTCAGCCGTCCGAACGGCCTGTCATCCCCGCCGATAGGGGGCCGGTTCCCGAAGAATCTGACAGATCGATCGGACGAACTCGCTGACAACTCATCCGGACATCTGCGCATCGCCGCAGGCCGCGGCTGTTCCGAGTGACAAGTACGCCGGAGCCTGCGGCGTACGATGGCATCCCCTTGGAGGTGGTTCGTGTTCAACAGCGTACGTACCGTGATGGCCTTCGCCGTGGACCCCGAGGCGGCGGCCCGCTGGTGGGGTGAGCTCCTGGACGTTCCCATGAAGCTCGATGTCAGCGACACCGGGGCCGTCTACGCCTGGGTGGAGATCGGCGGAGTCGAGGTCGGCTTCCACCCCGCCGACGACGAGCGCAACCCCAGGGGCGGCAGCCCGGTCGTGTACTGGGGAGTGGACGACGTCGACCAGGTGCGCGAGCGGCTGCTGGCGGCCGGCTGTAAGCACCACCGCGGCCCGCTGACCATCGAGCCGGGACGGCGGATCGCCCAGCTCCAAGACCCGTTCGGCACCGTCGTCGGCATCGAAGGCCCGTAGCAGCACACGCGCCGAACGCCCGGTGCCCCGCTGACCACCAAGGATCAGCGGGGCACCGGGCGTTCGGCGTTCACCGGTCCAGGCCGTGCAGGCTCTCCAGTCCGGTGGCCGCCGCGTACGCGCGCAGGGCCGCCTTCAACGAACCGGCCGTCCAGCGGGCGCCGTGGGCGGCGGTGGCGTCGAGGTACAGGCCCAGCACCTGGTCCGGGCTGGTCTCGTGCCCGGCCTGGCGCAGGACGGCAGGGAGGGTGACCAGGTCGATCAAACCGGTGACGTCCGGGCGCACGCTCTCCACGTCCAGCAGCACCACCTCGCCGTCCGCGCGTCGGCGCAGGTGCTCGGGCTTGAGGTCGAGGTGGCCCAGCGGCACCAGGTTCGGGCCGTAGGCCTCCAGGTGCGCGGCCAGCACCTCGCCGTACGCGCCCGGGTCCGCCATCCAGGCCGGGGCCGGGGCGCTCCACAGGGCGGCGAGGGTGAAGGCGGTCAGTGCCTCGGCGGCCTCGTCGGGCAGCCGCAGCGAAGCGGTGTGGACGGCGGCGACGCGCTCGGCCAGCACCGCGGGCATCCGCGGTCCGCTCCAGTCGGCCGCCTGCGGCAGGTACTCCAGCAGCAGCGACAGCGACTCCTCGCCCTCCGCGTACAGCCGGGCGACGGGGGCGGTGTCGGCCAGCAGCGCGTACGCCAGCGTCTCCCCGGCGTAGGCGGCCGGATCGGCGTGGAGTTTGAGGACCAGCGAGCCCTGCGGCGGCGGCCGGTGCACCGCGAACACCGCGGCGGTGTAGCGGGCGCTGAGCACGCTGACCCTGCCGTTCACGCCCGGGTGGTCGGCGGCGAGTGCCCGGCGGGCGCGCACGAGCAGGTCGGCGGGGTCGGTGGGCATCGGGGTGGCCAGCCACCCGGCCGGGCGGATGCGGGCCAGGCCCGTCAGCGCCTCGGCGGCGGTGGCCGGGGCCGTCGTCACCGGGGGACCGCCGGGGCGGTGATGCCGGCGGCCATGGTGGCGTAGGACAGGGCGGCGAGGTCGGGGCGCTGGTGCTCGCCGTAGATGCCGAAGAAGGCGTAGACGAGGCTGTCCAGCGGGCGGCCGATGTGCCAGCACTCCATCGCGCCGCCGGCCACGTCCCACACCTGCAAGCGGCCCGTGATCAGGGCGAGGTAGTCCTGGAAGAACATCTCGGCGCCGAACGGGTAGGCGGCCATCGCCTCCTCACGGCGGGTCGCCTCGACCTGGACGAAGTCGGCGGTGGTGACGTCCCAGGCGAGCTGCAGGAGGTGGCCGCCGGGGCCGTCCTTGAGCCGCAGCACCGCGCGGTGCGCTCCGAGCGGGCCGGAGAGGTACTCGTGGATGCTGCACGCCAGCATCCCGGTGCCGGTGGCCAGCAGCTCGCGGCCCAGCCGCGGCAGCTCCGCCGTCACGACGGCGAGGGCCTGGTCCTGGTCGGCGGGTTCGTCGGCGAGCGGGGACAGCTGGACCGTGCCGGGGTCGGCGAGGAACACCGCGTGCGCGACCAGGGCCTCGTACTCGAAGTCGTCGTCGATCCGTACCCAGCCGACCCGGTCGGCCGTCACCTTCTGTGCGGGTGAGGCCGGGACGGTCAGCCGCTCGCCCGGGCGCGGGCCGTGGACAGTGAAGAGGTGTTGCAGGCCGTTGGCGGCCGCGGCCATCTTCGGGTGGTCGGAGTACAGGAACGGGCCGTGCGGGCTGCCCGGGGGCAGGAAGCCGTTGCCGCACAGCGCCACGTCCGCGACGCCGTCGAGCGGGGCGAGGACGTCCAGCAGCAGCTGGTTGAGCACGCTCAGGCCGGTCTTGTGCCGGGTGCCGTCCACACCGGGCAGCAGGTTGACCGAGGAGGCGGGCATGCCCGGCGGCACGATCTGGGAGTTGTTGGAGACCACCGCGACGCGGGGCACGGGCTGGGCGCCCTCGGCGACCTGCTGCAGGTACAGGTCGGAGGGGTCAGCGTCCACCGCGACGAACACCGCCGGCCCGTCGCCGACGCGCAGGCAGGGCTGGACGACGCGGTCCTCCCAGAACAGGGTCCGGGCGCCGGCCGGGTAGAGGGTGACGCGCAGCTCGCCCAGCTCGATCGGGGTGGTGTGGTCGATCCGGTGCACGGTGAACCCCAGCGCCGTGATCGCCTCTTCGGCCGGGGCGGGCAGCAGCGGCCCGCTGTAGACGGGCACCTGCCGGTCCAGCAGGTCGAGCGAGGGCAGGTGGAAGTGGTCGAGGTGCTCGTGGGTGAGCACGACGGCGTCCGGGCGCGGCATGAGGCCGGTGTCGACGGTGCGCGGGGGCCACACCCGGCACTCGGCCCGGCCGGGCAGGCCGAACGCGGGCTTGAGGACGGGGTCGATCAGGACGCGGTGGCCGCCGCCCTGGACCAGCCAGGTCTGGTGGCCCAGGAACGTCAGCTCCAGGCGGGTGTCCACGGGGTGCCTCCTTGATATGCGGGACCGGGGGTGTGGAGAGCCCGGGAGGGCGGGACGGCCCCAGCCGCCCCGCCCTCCCGGAGTACCTCAGTGGTGGTAGGAGTGCGGGGCGGCGGCCAGCGCGCCGGTGCCGACGAACCGGCTGACCTTGGCCTGGAGCGCGGCGACCTTCTTCGGGTCGAGCGTGACCGCGGTCTTCGCCGGGGTGGTGGTCTTCGTCATGGCGCAGTCCTCCTTGCGTGAAGGGGCGTTGGGGACTCGGCCGGAGGGCCGGTCCGGTGCTCACAGTTCACCGCCGCGCGCCGCCGGGGTCGAGGCCGGATCACCGGACGCTTCACCGGACACCGTGACGGGTAGGTACCGCTGCCTCGCTCACGGTCGCCATGATGGCTACCGTGGTGGTCCTGGATTCCGGGGGTGCCCATGCCCGAACACGTCGCCAACTGGCGCCTCGTCGCGGCCCGCGTCGAGCATGGCTGGCACACCCAGGAAGACTTCGCCGACGCGTACGACGAGACGGCCCGTGAGATCGGTGAGCGGGCCAGGATCTCCGTGCGGCAGGTGAGACGGTGGGAGTCAGGCGAGTCGACTTGGCCCAACCGCGACGCGAGGCGCGTCCTGGATGCGATGTTCGGCTGCCCGCTCGAAGACCTCGGCTTCCGCCGAACCGCCCGGCCCACCGGACGGCGCCCCGGCGGGAGCGGACGACAGATGGAGGAGCGCGACGTGCGCCGACGGACGTTCCTGGGCCTGGCGGGTGCAGTGCCGATGCTCGACCTCCAGGCCCTGGACCACCTCACCGCCGCCGCCCACGGCGCCCGCCACCACGGCGACGGCGAACTCCTCGACCACCTGCGGACCAAACTGGACGACGCCGCCCGCGCGGATGGGCTGGCCGGCCCGCACGAGGCGCTGCCCACCGTGCTGGGCATCCTGGCCGCGATCAACTCCACCGCCCGCACCGCCGGTGAGGACCTGCGGCGCGAGCTGCTGGCCCTCGGCGCCCGGGGCGCCGAACTGGCCGCCTGGCTCCACCGTGACGCCGGCGCACCCGCCCCGGCCGTCGCGTACTGGCACCGCCAGGCCAAGGAATGGGCAACGCTGACCGGCGACGGTGCGATGCACGCCTACGTCCTGCTCCGCCAGGCCCAGGCTACCGACCGCACCGATGCGGCCCAAATGCTCGATCTCGCCCGCGCCGCCACCACCGGGCCCTGGACCCTGCCCCCGCGGCCCCGCGCCGAAGCGCTCCAGCAGGAGGCCCGGGCGCTCGCCCTCACCGGCGCCGGCGCCGACCAGGTGACCCGCGTCCTCGACAGCGCGCACGCCGCCCTCGACCAGGCTGCCCCCGCGAGCGGTCCCGCCACGTGCACCGGCCCGCTCGGCGACGGCTACACCCGCGAGCGGCTGATGGTGCAGAGCGCGATCTGCTACCGCGAGGCCGGCCAGAGCGAACGCGCCGTCAGCCTCTTCCGCGAGCACCTCACCACCAGGGTGTTCGCGCCCCGCGACCGCGCGTTCTTCACCGCCCAGTACTCCGGCGCCCTGGTCGCCGCCGGCGAACCGGACGAGGCCGCCAGCGCCGCGCGCGAAGCCCTCACTCTGGCCGCGGGCGCCCGCTTCGGGCAGGCCCTCGCCGAACTCCACCGCACCGCCGCCGACCTCGCCCCGTACGCCCGGCGCCCGGCAGTACGCGAGTTCCGGCAACGGCTGGACGAGCTGACGCCCGCCTAACCGGCGAGGAACGTTCCCACCTTCGCGATGACCTCGGCCTGCCACGCCTGCGACTGAGGATGCAGGTACTGCGGGTCGTCATGGACGGCGAAGCCGTGCTGGGCGCCGTCCAGTTCCACCAGCTCCACCGGCCCGCCGAACATGGGCCGGTGCCGGCGGGAGGACTCGACGGGGACGAAGGTGTCCGCGGTGCCGTGCACCATCAGCACCGGCGCCCGTACCCCGGCCAGGATCGCCGGGGTGTCCAGGTAGAACACCTCGTTCAGCAGGGCCCGGTTCAGCTCGAACGGCGACTTCTCCGTGAAGCCCTGCTCATCCAGCCGCACCGCCATGTCCCCGGACAGGTAGTCGTCCGACCAGCCCGGCCGGGAGGTGACGTACCGCTCCTTGTAGTCCAAGCGCGGGTTGAGCAGCACCAGCTTGTCGACGTCGTGCGGCCGGTGCGCAGCGTGCAGGGCGGCGGCACCGCCGGAGAACGAGGCGGCGATCACGTGCACCGGGCCCTGCCGTCCGGTCCGCGCGCGCAGGTGGTCGCCGGCCGCGCGGATGTCGTTGGTCACCGAGGCGATCGTCAGCTCCGACTCCCGCCCGCCGCTGGCCCCGTGCGCCCGCAGGTCGAACCGCAGACTGGTCACCCCCGAGGCGGCCAGGGCGGCGGCCAGACGCGTGAAGAAGCCGCCCTCCTCCCGGGTCACCCCCGACCCGTGCACAAGCACTGCCACCCCGGCCAGCGTCTCCGCTGAGCAGACCGTGCCGAACAGCGCGGTGCCGTCCAGGGACTGAAACGCCGTCTCGTGATCGACCATAAGCAGATAGTAGTCACTCAGCCGACCGTCCGGGCCCGCCCGCCCGATCTGGCCTACCGGGGCAGGGCGGCCCGGCGGGCGGCGGCCGCGCGCTCCGGGTGCGGAGTCTTGACCGGCCCGGTCGAGCCGTCGCTGTAGCGCACGGTGCACGCCTCCTCCGACAGAGCCCCGCACCTGGAGCAGGGGACGACGAGTCCGTCGATGTCGGCATCCGCCCCGGCTGCGGCCAGGGCGCGCACCGCCGGTGGCGGCAGCGAGGCCCGGCTGCGCGGCCGGGGAGCCTGCTGCGGCCGCGTGCTGGTCGCGCTCGGGTCGCACGCCTTGTGGACGGGCTTGCCCCGGGTGCCACGTGCGTTGCTGAACACGGTGGGCGACTCCGTGTCGGGGTAGCCGCACACCGCGCAGACCAGCGGGCCGCGCCGGGTCCCCTGGCGCTGGGTCGCGCGGGGCTGCTGCGCGGGCACGACCTCGGTCGTCCCGTCCGCGCGGGTCACGGTGACCGGCGAGGCGGGCGGGGTGTCGTATGAACGGAGGTCGGGGGTGGCGGTGTGGGTCTGCCCCTTGCGGCCGCCTCTGCCGATGCGTCGGGCCATGGCCAGCACCGTAGGGCACCGGCGTCCGACCGGACGCGACGGACGGCCCGGCTAAGGCAGGGTTCACCCGGGCGAGTGGCAGATCGCAGCGCCGCCGCGAGCTGACCGGCCAGCGGCGACTGCGGCCCGCTCGGGGGTCCGGGTCGCAGCCGCCATCCTCCACACTGATGCGGGTGACCTCTGCCGGCACGCGGGGCTACGCCGTGGCGGCGTCGGTCGGACGGGTGTGCTCGGCAGTGGGTACGAGTTCTGGGTGCAGCTGCGCGCCGCTCGCAAACGCCGCAGCGGGGCCCGATTCCCGAGGAATCTGACAAATCGACCGGACGAACCCGCTGACAACTCGTCCGGGCACTCGCCCATCGCCGCAGGTCACGGGACGGTGCCGGGTGACAAGTCTGATCGGAACCCACAGCTTTTATAACGGGACGGCAAAACCTTGGCGGGCGGTGTCTGAACGGGGCGGCCCGGAGGACTTGGTCAGGGCGTGATGTCCGCTGCCGACCAGGAGGTTGCCGTGCACCGCCGTCCCGTTCACCACTTGTCTGGCCTGGGGGTGACGTCGTGACCGTCGCCGATGCCCTCGAATGGGGCGCCCAGGCCTGTCCGTACCTGGCAACGGCCACGGCCGCCGGCGGCGCAGGGTGGGGGTGGGCGGCCCGGCGCCGGCTGCGGCGTGGCCGTGCGGCGCTGACCCGGCGGGCGGTGGTCGAGGTCGTCCCCACCACTGCGTTCGACCCGAGCGAGGGGGAGGTCGCCCGCTTCGGCCGCCATCTGGCCCGGGTCCGCTACGCCGCCGGCGGTGTGCCCGCCCGCGGCTCGGCCGTGCGGGTGCGCTACAGCGCCGAGGCCGGGCGGATGCACTGTTTCCTCGAGGGGCCCGTCGAGGCGGCGGCCGTCCTGGCGATGCCCGGCTTCGCCGGGGTCGAGGTCCGGGCCGCCGGGGGCCGCAGCGCGATCGCCCCGGTCCGCTTCGCCGCGCCCGGGGACACGCGGTGAGCGCGCCCGCGGTCAGCCTCGCCAAGCCCGCCACTTCCCCGGCCCCTTCCGCCGGGCCGGCCCGGCGCCTGTATGTGCAGCGGGCCGAGCTGGTCCTGGCGTTCGCCGACCAGCGCCCGCTGGCGGCGCTGGGCCTGGCCCCGGACCCGCTACAGCAGGTCGCCGCCGCCATGGCCTCGGTGCGCACCGAGGCGGGCGAGCAGGCCGGCGTGGTGATCGACCTGGTTCCGGTCTCCGAGCGGAGCCTGGCCAGGCGGCGGCGTCGCCTGGTGGCGCGCTCGAGGCGCCAGGGGCCGTCGGCGTACGGGGAGCGGCTGGCCGGCGGGGTGTGGGGGGCGGGGCTGGCGGAGTCGTTCTCGGCCGCCTGGTCCGGCGGCGGCTCGGGGCGCAGCAGCGCCGGGCAGCGGCTGCCGCGGATGACGGACGTGCGCGATGGGGTCGGGAAGTTCACCCCCGGCACCGGGGTGTTCGCCCTCCAGCTGCTGCTGCGTACCCGGGCGGCGCACCCGCAGGCGGCGCTCGCGCGAATGCACCAGCTGCTCGCCGCGTTCGCGGTCACCGGTGGCGAGAATTACCTGAAAGCGCGGGTGCCGCGCACCCGGCGTGCGCGGGCGGCGTTCGACCGGCGCTTCGCCAGTGGGGAGTTTGCTCCGGCCCGGCGCCAGTGGGTGACGGTGCCGGAGCTGGCCGGGTTCCTCAAGCCGCCGAGCGCGCGCTGCCAGGCGCCCGGTGTCGTGCGGTCCGGGGGCCTGGTGCCGCCGGCGCCGGCGGACTTGCCCGTCTACAGCGGGCAGCGCGACCTGGTGCCGCTGGGCGCGGTGGTCTATCCGGACGGGGTGGAGCGCATCGGCGCGGCCCGGGTGAAGGATCTGCTGTTCGCGCTGGTGCTCGGCAAGTCCGGGCACGGCAAGACGGAGTCGGCGCTGGTGCAGTGCATCGCGCTCGCCCACGCCGGGTTCGGCACGTGGTTCCTCGACCCGCACGGCGAGGCGTGGGTGCGGGCCAAGCCCTACCTGGCGCACGCCGATGTCGCGGCGCGGGTGTGGGAGATCAATCTGGCGCGCTCCGAGCCGGACCAGAGGGTCGTGTCCTGGAACCCGCTGTCGATGGAGGGCCGTTCCCTCGGCGACGTCCAGGAGGTCGTGCGCTCGGTCGTCGAGGGCATCGCCGCCGCCCAGGACTGGGGCGACCACGCGCCCCGGGCCCGCACGATCCTGGCACGCGCCGCCCAGTCCCTGGCCCTGCTCAACCTGCAGGCCGTCGAGGCGGGGAATCCGGACGCCCAGTGCACGCTCTTCCAGCTGCGGACCTGGCTGACCGACGGGGACTGGCGCGCCCTGCTGCTGCCGAAGCTCCCCGCCCGGGTGCGGGCCTACTGGGAGAAGACCTTCCCGTCCCTGGCCCGGGACGCGGTGCCGACCGTCACTTACGCCATCGACCGCCTCGACACCTCCAGGTCGTTGCAGGCGTTCTTCGGCTCGCCCCGCTCCGCGTACGACGTGCGCCGGGCCATGGACGAGAACCGGATCGTGTTCGTCTGCCCGTCCGGCTCGGAGTCCGACGCTCTCGTCTCGTGCCTGCTCATCCACGACCTGCACCGCGCCGGCCTTTCCCGCCAGGACACCCCGCGCGACAAGCGCGCCACCTTCTGGGCCTGGGGCGACGAGCTCACCGCCCTGGACGCCTCCAGCAAGGGATTCCTCGCCGCCATCGCCGAGCAGCTGCGCAAGTACGAGGTCCGCTTCACCGGCATGACGCAGATGGCGTTGCGTCTGTCCGCGACCACCCGGCAGGCGCTGCTGCAGAACCAGTCCTTGCTGGCCACCTGCGCGGCCGACTTCGACGAGGCCGCGTTCGTCGCGCGCCGCTGGAATGGCCACGTCACCCCCGAGACCATCACCGACCTGCCGAAATACCACTACGTCATGTCCCTGAACCTGGACGGCCGGCGCACCACCCCGTTTAGGGTGCGCGGCCTGCCCGTCGAGGAGATCTACGCCCACTACGACAACCCCGGCGGCGTCCCCGACCTCGACCGGGCGATCGACGCCAACCTGAGCCGGCGCACCGTCGCCGACATCCTCGCCGCCCTCGAGGACCTCGACGGCGCCGTCCTCTCCCACCACCTCGGCCTGCCCTCCGCCCCCGCCGACAACACCGACCCCACCACCACCCTGGACTGAACCGGAGCACCACCCATGCCCTACCCCGTCACCATCCCTCACGGCGTCGGCCCGATCGGCCGGCAGGCCATGACCGTCCTCTACCAGCACCGCCTGGTCTCCACCGACCAGCTGCACCGCCTCCTGACCCCGCACCACACCAGGGCCGAGTACCTGCGCCGCCAGCTCCACCGCCTGCGCGCGCAAGGCCTCGCCGACGCGGTCGGACGCCGCGCTCAGGGGCAGGCCAACCTGTTGTGGTGGCTCACACCCAAAGGCGCCGAAGCCGTGGAAGCCGCAGGCCTGCTCGCCGAGCGCCCCTACCGGATGAGCCCGGAGGCCGCCGCCGGCCCACTGCAGGAACACACCCTGGCCACCGTCGACACCGGCATCGCCTTTGTCCACTGGGCCCGGGCACTGGGCCACGACTGCGGCCCCCTGGACTGGTCCCCGGAGACCGCCCACTACTACCGCGACGACACCCGCCCCGGCGAAGACCTCTCCCTCATCCCCGACGCCGTCCTCAACTACGTCCACACCGACCAGGACGCCCGCACGCGCACCCTGCTGACGTTCTTCGTCGAGGTCGACCGCGCCACCATGTCCGTCGCCCGCCTCGCCCACAAGCTCCACGCCTACGCCAGCTACCAGAAGTACATCCCCGCCGCTGGCGGCCGGGGCGGCGTCCGCACCGCCAAGCCCGGTACCGCACCGGCCTGGCGTGCCCGCTACCCCGCCTTCCCCCGCCTGCTGCTCGTCTTCACCGGCGCCCCCGAGCCGCGCCTGCAACGCCGCATCGCCGACCTGCGCAGCCTCGCCGCCGCCGACCCGCTCACCGCCGCCGGAACACTGCGCGCCGGTGCCACCACCCTCGACCAGCTGCGCCAGGAAGGCCCGTTCGCCCCGGTGTTCACCCCGCTGCTCGGCCCGGCCACCCCCGTCGACGCCTGGCTACGCCCCGGCGCGGCCGCCGCAGCCGTCGCAGCCGCATGACGACATCCGCGCCGCCCACCCTGCTCACTGGACGGGCTGCTGCCTCGTCCTGCGGCGGCCGGGCGGCGGGTCCGAACTGCGCCCGCTTTATTCCGTTTTGAACGCGCTGTGTAGGCGAATCCTCACGCAGTGGTGGGAAATTGGCCGAATTTCTCGTAGTGTGGCCGCTGCGACGCACGCGCACGATGGGGATTGATCATGGCGTGCGCGCTGCGGCCACTCGCTCCACCGACGCTGTCGCACCAGTTCAGGCATGTGACCGCGGGGGGCTGCGGCCAGTTACACCCGGCATGGAAGACGCGCCGATCGCGCGCACCTGCGGCCAGGACAACTTGGGGGATGACGTGCTCGTGACGAACCGTTCGATCAGCCGGACGTTTTCAGCCGCCACCGCAGCCCTGTGCACGGCCGGCCTGCTGGCCGCCTGCAGCTCCGGCTCGGACAGCGCGGCTCCGCCGCCCACCGCGAACTCCGCCCCAGCGACAACCTCCTCCACACCCTCGCCCACGGCGGACCCGACGGCCGACGCGAAGGCCGCAGCGCTGGTGGCCTACCGCGGGATGTGGGGGACGATCGTTAAGGCCTACACGGCCGGCTCTCTCACCGGGGTCGACGACCTGGAGACCTACAGCCGCGATAAGGCTCTGGCGAACATCAAGATCGCGGTCAACTATTACGAGAAGAACAATTTCATCGTGAAGGGCGAGCCCAAGCTTTCCCCTGAGGCCCAGGCCGTGGACCTGACGTCCACGCCAGCGCGGGTGACGATCCGAGACTGCGTGGACACCACCAACTTCCTGCCGGTCGACAAGACGACGGGCAAGCCCTCGGAGACCGATGGCAAGTTTCGGCACGTCACCAGCGCGGTCGCGCAGCGTGTGGACGGCAAGTGGCTGATCGGCGACTGGTCGATCGACAGGCAGCAGACATGCTGAGAGGCCTGGGCGCAGCGTCTGTGGTGGCAGTCTTCACTGTCGCCGGCGCCCTCGGGCTCTCCCCGCTTGCATGGGCCGATGACGGCAGCACCGACTGCCCTCCGGGAGTCTTCAACTGCGACCTTCACGCCACCGGCGGCGGCGCCAAGGGGGGTGGCGGAGCGGGCAAGCCCGCGGGCGACGGCGGCAGCGGAGGCGGAAGCACCGGCGGCGGGGCGAGGTGCACGATCGACGGGGCCGAGGTCGCCTGCTTCGTGGCCAAGCTCGGCTGGTACAACCCGAACGACAGCTGCTACTGGCAGGTCCTCGACCCGCAGCCTCCGGCGGACAGCGAGCGATGGAAGATTGCGGCTGGCATCCCCGCTGACTGGAAGCCCGGACAGGGCGCGCTGTACAACCGCACGTGCCTGGCGAAGGGCGCCGAGCTGATGAGCGGCGCCATGTACAGCGCCACTCCGCCTCCGGGGATGGGCGGCATGGTCGACCCGGCCCAGCTCGCCCAGCAGGCGGTGGACAGCATGAAGCTGACCGGTGCGGAGATCGGGATCGCCCCGAAGCCGGGGTCGACGTCGTTGGTGGGCCTGCCGGTGTGGCTGTGGACGGCCGTCAAGGACACCACCTGGGGCCCGAAGTCGGCCTCGGTGTCGGCCGGCGGCGTCACCGTGACCGCGACCGCGCACGTGGACCGGATCATCTGGACCACCGGTGACGGCGCGAGTGAGACGTGCCGCACCCCCGGCAAGGCCTACCTGCCCGAGTACGGCGCCCAGCAGCCGGAATGCGGCCACACCTACAGCAAGGCCGGCCAGTACGCGATCAACGCGACGAGCAAGTGGGTCGTGGACTGGACGGCGAGCACTGGGCAGAGCGGCCGCATCACCACGGACCGCCAGGCGGCGACCTCGGTGGCGATCGCCGAGGCCCAGGCCCTGAACCAGTGAGCGCGGCCGCAAGGGCCGCTTGCTCCCCTACTCCTGAGGTTTTGTGATGGCACCCACTTTGACCAGGCAGCGGCGTGCGCCGGCCGGTGACGGGGCGAAGGGCGGGCAGTCCGGGCCGCTGCCCGTGGCAGACCCAGGTCCGCGCCGGAGCCGGCGGCCCGCGGTCATCGCGCTGGGCGTGGCGCTGACCGCCGTCGGCGGCCTCGCCGCCGCCTACTACAACATCAAGGCGGCCGACCGGGTCCAGGTGATCGCCGTGGCCCACCCGATCCCGGCGGGCAAGATCATCTCGTCTGACGACCTGAAAACGGCCTCCGTGATCGCGGATCCCGCGCTGCGCCCGGTGCCCCTTTCCCGCGCCCACGACATCCTCGGCAAGGCGGCGGCCTCCGACCTGCCGGCCGGCACGCTCGTCACGGACGACTCCGTGCGCGCCGGTCAGCCGCTGCGGGCGGGCAAGGACACCGTCGGCGTCCTCGCCAAGACCGGCCAGCTGCCCGCGCAGGCTCTGCAGCCGGGCGACGAGGTCCAGGTGGTGTCCACCCCCGGTCCCCAGGACGACAAGGCGGCGCCGGCCGCGCGGCCTTCCACGATCGGTGCGGTCGTCCTCCAGGTCGGCGAGGCCGACGCCAACGGCGCCCGCGTCGTCGACCTGGCCGTCGGGCCGGTGGACAGTCCCGTCGTCGCGTCCTGGGCGGCGACGGGGCGCATCGCCATCGTGCTGAAAGCGAGGCCGTGATGCTCACCGCGCTGGTCTCCGCGAAGAGCTGCGGGGTCACCACCACCGCGCTGGCGCTGACGCTCGCCAGCCCCAAACCCACCGTGCTCGCCGAGTGCGACCCGTCCGGCGGCACGATCCGCACCGGCTACCTCCAAGGCCGCACGACCGCGGCGATCGGCCTGCACCGCCTGGCCACCGCTCAGCGCGACGGCACCCTCGCCGAGGTCTTCGAGCAGCACCTCGTGCCCCTCGACCAGGCCGGGCACCGGCTGCTGCTGCCCGGGCTGACCGACCCGACCCAGACCCCGTCCCTGGCCGGCACCTGGGACCCGCTGCACCGCCTCCTGCGGGTGATGGAGGAGGACGGCTACGACATCGTGGTGGACGCCGGCCGCGTCGTGGTCGAGTCGGCGACCAGCCTCAGCGACACCTACTCCCCCGCGCCGCTGCTGCGCCGCGCTGACCTGCTGCTGCTCGCCGTCCGCGCCGACACCCCGTCGGTGGCGGCGGCCGCCCCCGTGATCCGGGTGCTGCGCGAGGACCTCGACCGGCACGGCACCGGCTCCGGCTCGCTGCGGCTCGTGGTGATCGAGGACGGCCCGCTGAAAGCGGGCCAGATCGCCGCCGCACTGGGCGTGCCGGTGGTCGCCACCATGGCGCACGATCCCGCGACGGCCGCGGCGCTCGGCTCCGGGGGCAGCGTGCGCGGCCGCTTCGACCTCGCGCCGCTGATCCGCGGTGCCCGCAGCGCGCACGAGCAGCTCACCCTGAATGCCACCCGGCGCAGGGTCCAGCTGGCGCCGCGCCCCGTGCAGGAGGCCGCGCGTGTCTGACGTCATCACCCCGTCCGTCCCCGCCGACGAGGCCGGCTCCCGGGCCGCGCGCTTTCGCGACGCGCTGCTGGCCGGGCACGAGGGCCAGGGCTGGCGCATCGCCGGCCCGCAACCTCCTCAGCACGTCCCCGCACCGGCCCCTTCCGTTCCCGCCGTGCGCACCGGCCCCGTCGTCGTCGACGGGCCCGTCGCCCCGCCGGTCCCGCATGCGGAGATCGCGAAGCTGCGCTCGCTGGTCGCCGAGCGGCTGGCCGCCGCCACCGCCGAGTCTCCCGGCATGTCCCGCGACGACCGCCTCCAGCTCGGCCAGTCCCTGGTGACCAGCGTCGTGAGCGTGTGGGCCACCGACTACGCCGCTACGGCGGGCGCGCTCACCCAGGAGGGCGAGCAGGCGGTTCGCAAGGCGGTCCTGCAGGAACTGTTCCAAGCCGGCCGCCTCCAGCCCCTGCTGGACGACCCGGACATCGAGAACATCCTGATCCGCGGCACCGGTGTCCGGGTCGACTACCGTGACCGGCCCTCCGTCGAAGTGGGGCCCGTCGCCGAGTCCGAGGCGGAACTCATCGCCCTGGTCAACGGCGTCGTGCGCACGCAGGGCCAGGGCGAGCGCAGCCTCACCCCGGCGACGCCCCTCATCAACTCACGCCTCGCTGACGGTTCCCGCCTCGCGGCGACCGCCTGGGTCAGCGACCGGCCCCACGTCGTGATCCGCCGCCATCGCACCCGCTCGCAGCGGCTGGCCGATCTCAAGGCCTGGGGCACGCTCGACTCCACCCTGGTGGCGTTCCTGGCCGCCGCCGTCCGCGCCCGCAAGAACGTGATCATCGCGGGCAGCCAGGGTGCCGGCAAGACGAGCCTCATGCGGGCCATGGCGCTGGAAATCCCCCGGTCGGAACGCATCGGCACCCTGGAGGACTCCTTCGAGCTGTGGCTGCACGAAGACCCCGAGGCCTGCGAGGTCGTAGCCCTCGAAGCGCGCGAAGGCAACGGCGAACGGGGGCCCGACGGCCGGCCGGTCGGCGAGGTCACCCTCAGCGAACTGTTCGAACAGAGCCTGCGCATGTCCCTGCGCCGGGTCCTGGTCGGCGAGGTCCGCGGCGCCGAGGCCCTCCCGATGCTGCGCGCCTTCAACTCCTCCGACGGTGGGAGCATGGCGACCATCCACGCCAAGAGCGCGGAGATGGTGATCGAGCGCCTCGTCGAACTGGTGGAGGACGCCGGGCTCACCGACCGCTCCGCCTACCGCAAGATCGCCCTCAGCGTGGACTTCATCGTCTACGTGCGCCTCGTCGACGAGACAGCCATCGGCGGCAGCCGGCACCGCTTCGTCTCCCAGATCGTCGAGATCACCGGCGTCGGCGAACGCGGCATCCCCTCCCGCCAGACGATCTTCGGCCCGCGCCAGGACCCGGGCGGACACCGGGAACCGAGGGCCGTGCCGCACATGCTCCCGCAGTGCATCGGCGACCTCGTCCGCGCCGGCTTCGACCCGACGCTCCTGCACCAACCGTGGGGCACTTGGGAGCACCAGTTGAGGACGGTGACCGCGCTGTGACGCTCACACCCGAAGCTCTGGTCGCCGGGGTCGGCGGGTCGGTCGCCACGCTCGGAATCGTCCTTGCCGTCGTGGGCCTGGCCGGCACCAACGCCCCGCCCGTGCCACGCCCCGAGGGGGCGCTGCAACGGCGTCTGCGGGCAGGCGCCGCCGGGCTGCGCGGGCGCGGCCGGCTGGTGCTCGGCGCCTCCGTGATCGCCGGACTTGTGGTGTGGCTGGTCTCCTCCTGGATGCTGGGCGGGCTGCTGACCACCGCCGCAGCCCTGGGCATGCCGTGGATCCTCCAGCCCGGACGGGGCAGTACGCGGCAGATCACGCGGCTCAAAGCCCTCGAACAGTGGGTGCGCAGGCTCAGCAACATTCACACGGCCGGCACGTCCCTGGAGGCGGCCGTCACCGCGAGCCTGCGCAGCACCCCGCCGGAACTCCTTCCGGAGATCTCGCGGTTGACGGCCCGCCTCGGAGCCGGCTGGCGCCCGCAGGAGGCCTACCGCGCCTTCGGCCACGAGATGGACGATGCGACCGCGGACGCCGTCGCGCTGCTGATGATGAGCCACGTCGAGGACCGCGGGGCAGGCCTGGGCCGGGCGCTGGAGAAGCTCGCCGACCAGGTCGGCGAGGAAGTGCGGATGCGCGAGACCGTCGAAGCCGACCGCGAGAAGCCCCGTGCCAACGCCCGCTGGGTCGCGCTGATCTGCCTGGGGGTCTTCGGGCTCTCGGTCCTGTCCGGCAAGTACGTCCAGCCCTACAGCACTCCGTTCGGGCACCTGTACCTCCTCGCCCTGGCCGCCGCCTTCGCCGGGGTCCTGATCTGGATGCGCCGCATGTCCCTGGCCAAGCCGGCCCCCCGCATCCTCGCCGCCCCGGCGGACGACCGGGACGGGGAGGCCCTGTGATCGCCACCGCGCCCGCCATCGCCGCCGGTGCCGTCACCGGCCTGGGAGTTGCCGTCACCATCGCCGGGGCCACCCGCGCCCGCCCCGACCTGGGCGACGTGCTGCGCCGCATGGACGCCCGCCGGCTGGAACACCTCGACCCGCGGCCCGTGCGAGCCGCCGACTCCGTGCTGGAGCGCATCGGCGGCCGGCTCCTCGGCCAGGTCGGCGACGGCCCGTTCCGGCTGCCCCGCCGAGACCTGGACCTACTGGGCCGCACCCCGGCGCAGCACATCGGCCAGAAGATCGGCTTCGCGCTGCTGGGCCTGCTCTTCCCGGCGCTGGTACCCGCCGTCATCGCCCTGGCCGGCGGCTCGCTGCCGTTCACGGTCCCGGCCCTGGTGTCCCTGGGGCTGGCGGCCGTGATGTGGATGGTGCCCGATCTCAACGTGAAGGAGGAGGCGGGCGAGGCCCGGCGGGCGTTCCGGTTCGGCATCGCCTCCTACCTGGAGCTGGTGTGCCTGGAGCGCGCAGCCGACGCCGGACCGAGCGAGGCGCTGCGCAAAGCCGCGCTGCTGGGCAACGGCTGGGTGTTCGTACGGCTGCGGGACACCCTCACCCGCGCCGAGCTGAGCGGCGTCTCGCCGTGGGACGGGCTGCGCCAGCTCAGCGAGGAACTCGGCGTGCCCGAACTCGGCGCACCCGCCGACATCATGGCCATCGCCGGCGAGGAAGGCGCGTCCGTCTACACCACGCTGGAGGCGCAGGCGTCCAGCCTGCGCGGCACCCTGCTCGCCGAGGAGCGGGCACGGGCGAACATCACCTCCGAGAAGATGATCGTCCCCGTGACCGCCCTGCTGCTGATCATGTCGCTCTACATGGGCTATCCCGCCATCGCGCAGATCATGTCCGCCTGAGCGCCTCCCTCCCCCACCTCTACCGAAAGGACCTTCGCCGTGCCCGACTTCGAGAAGGCGGCCTCCGCCGACCCGGTCATCCAGGCGTTCCTCACCCGGATCCGCTACCAGCTCTACCGACTGCGGGACGCCCGTACGCGCAGCGACTACGGCGGCATGTCCATCGAGGCCGCGATCATCATCGGTGCGCTTGTCCTGGCGGCCATCGGCCTGGGGACGTTCATCGCCACCAAGCTCACCGAGAAGGAAGGCGCGATCAAGTAGCCGCAGGCCGCACGCCCGGCAGCCGGATCCAGGCCTCTACCAGGAGCAGTCCATGTCCACACCACGCCCGGCCCCCCGGGCCCGCCGCCGGCCCCGACGCCGCAGGCCCGGCGGGGACCGCGGCGCGGTCTCCCTCGAGCTGGCGATCCTGTTCCCCGCCCTCATGGCCCTGATCTTCGTCACCATCCAGGCCGGCCTCTGGTACCACGCCCGCAACGTCGCCCTGTCCGCCGCCCAGCGCGGCGTCGAACGCGCCCGCATCCAGGGCGGCACCCTCAGCCAGGGCACAGCCTCCACCCGGGACTTCCTCGACCGGGCAGGGACCTCCATCAGCGACCGGTCCGTGACCGGCAGCGACGGCCAGACCGTGCGCATCGAGGTGAGCGGGACAGTGAACACCTGGATCCCCGGCCTCAGTCTGCCGGTGCACCAGCACGCCTCGGCCGCACGTGAACGGGTGACCGCCCCGTGACCGGCGCCCGCAGACTCCTCGCAGCCGCCCGCCGCCGCCCCGACGGGGGCAGCGTCACCCTGGAGCTGGCCATCCTCGCCCCGGTGCTCTTCGGCATGCTGGCCATCATCGTGGCCGCCGGCCGCGTCCACCTCGCCCACAACGTCGTCGACGACGCCGCCCGCAACGCCGCACGCGCCGCCTCCCTCGGACGCGACGCCGTCTCCGCCCGCATCGCCGCCCAGCGCGTCGCCCAGCAGACCTTCCAGGACCAGGGCCTCACCTGCACGGGCCTGTCGGTCACCGTCCCCACCGCCGGGTTCCAGGCCCCGCTGGGGACGCCGTCCTCCGTCACGGTGACCGTGCGATGCACGGTGGCCTTGTCCGACGTCGCGTTCCCAGGCCTACCGGGCAGCACCACTGCCACCAGTGACTTCACCTCAGCCATCGACGCCTACCGCGGAAGGCCCGCAGCATGACGTCCCGCCAGCCCTGGCCCGCCACGGCGCTGCGCCGGGTCCTCGCGCGACGCCGCGCGACGGGCGACCGGGGCAGCATCACCCTGTTCGTGGCCGTCGCGACGGCCACCATCATGCTGCTGATCGCCTTCCTCGTCGACGGCGCCGGCAAGCTCCGCGCTCTCAACCACGCCGAGGCCACCGCCCAGGAAGCCGCCCGCACCGGCGCGCAGGCCGTCGACGCCGGACGGGCCATCTCGGGCGGCGGCGTCGCCATCGACCGCGCCGCCGCGCAGCGCGCCGCCACCGCCTACCTCCGCAGCGCCGGCGCCACCGGCACCGTGAGCTGGGGGGCGGACGGCTCGATCAACGTCTCCACCACCGAGACGTACCACCCCTACTTCTGGCCCGGCGACATGACCGTCACAGGGCACGGCAGCGCCGCACTGATCGTCCAGGGAGGCTGACCTCTATGCCCCGCCGACCCGCTTCCCGCCTCGTCGCCGCCCTTCGCGGCGTGCTCTCCCTCGCCGCCCTGGTCGCCCTGCTCGCCGCCCTGCCGGTCGTGCTGTGGCACGTCGGCGCGCTGCCCCACCAGGTGCCGAACTGGGACGACGTCACCAACGCCCTGTCGAACCCGGACAACGGCAGCCTCTTCCTCGGTGCGCTCACCCTGCTCGGCTGGGCCGGCTGGCTGAGCTTCGCCGCCTCCACCCTGGTGGAGGTCTGCGCGCTGCTGCGCCACCGGCGGGCACCGCGCGTACGGGCGCTCGGAGCCACCCAGCGCCTGGCAGCCGCCCTGGTGGCCGGAGTGGCGATGCTCCTGCCCGCCGGCGCCGCCTTCGCCGCCCCGCAGACTGCCGCAGCCGCACCGGTCCCCGCGACCGCACCCGCCGCGGTCGTTGGGAGCCCCGCTGCTACCGCCGTACCCGTAGCGGCCCCCGACACCCGCACCGGCCCCGTCCACCAGGTCGTCGACGGGGACACCCTGTGGGACCTCGCCCAGCACTACCTCGGCGACGGCACCCGCTGGCACGAGATCGCCAACCTCAACCCACAGGTCAACAAGGCCGACCTCCTCCAGCCCGGCGTGGTCCTGCGCCTGCCGGCTGACGCGAAGGCCCCGCACGCCGCGCCTTCGGCACCGGCGCAGAAGGACGACGGGGAGGACCCGGGCGGGCACACCGTCACGGTCCGCGCGGGGGAGACGCTCTCCGGGATCGCCGAGCGGGAGGTCGGTGACGCGGACGCCTACCCGCGGCTGTTCGAGGCGAGCCGTGCGACCGAGCAGCCCCGCGGCGTCCATCTGACCGACGCCGACGAACTCCAGCCTGGCGACGTCATCGTCATCCCCGGCCCAACCAACGCCCCCGGCCAGCAGCCCGCCGCCGGCCACGCTCCCACCGACCGCCCGGCCACCAGCACCTCTGCGGCCGACGCCCTCACGCCCAGCTTGCCGACACACACCGTGGACACCCCGGAGAGCCTGTGGGACGTGGCGGTCCGCCACCTCGGCGACGGGCAGCGCTGGCTAGACATCATCGCCCTCAACCCCGCACTCGCCAACACCCCACCCGCCCAACCCCTCCCGCACGGGACCATCCTCCGACTCCCCGCCGACGCCCACCCGGCGCCAACCACCAGCACGACAGCACCCGCGCCCTCCGCCGACCGACACGACAGCCCTCCGGCACAGACCACGCCCCCTGCCGGTACCCCCGCCAACCCCAACACCCCCTCGGCCGCCCCAACCACCACCACGCCAGAACAGGCCACGACCACCCCGGGCGCCCCCCAGAACCTGCACCACCTCGCCCCCGCCAGCATCTTCGCGGGCGCCGGGGCACTGGCCGCCGCGTTCATCGGCGCCCTCGCACTGCGCCGCCGCCTCCAGCAGCGCCGCCTGCGCCCCGGCCGCCACATCCCCCTGCCCACCGGGCGCACCGCCGCCACCGAGCAGTCCCTGCGCGCCGCCCAGCGCCCGGGCGGGTTCCACCTGCTCGACCGGGCCCTGCGCACCCTCGCGCTGAACCTCGCGGACCAGGGCCGCGACCTACCCTCCCTCGACGCGGTCGTCCTCACGGAGTCCCGCGTCGAACTCCACCTCGCCGACGACGGTGCCGCCGGGACGCCGGTTGAGCCGTTCGCCGCTACGGCCGACCGCCTGTGGACGTGCCCGGCCACCAGCCCCGGCCTCGGCGACGAAGCGCGCCTCGCCGCAGCCGACGCCCCCTACCCGGCACTGGTGTCCATCGGCCACGACCCGCAGGGCCGGCTCGTCCTCGTCGACCTGGAACACCTCGGCGTCCTCCACCTGACCGGTGACCAGGACCGCGCCCGCCACGTCCTGCAGGCCCTCGCCGTCGAACTCGCCACCACCCCGCTGCCCGCGCACCTGGAGGTCGACGTCCTCGACGCGACCGCCCCCGGCCTGGAGAACGCCGCCCCCGACCGCGCCCGCCGCTTCACCGACCCCGCGCAGGCCGCCGAGAGCCTGATCGACCACATCACCAGCCAGCGCCGCGCCCTGACCGCCGCCGGGGCCGGATCCCTCCGGTCGGCCCGTCTCGCCGAGGCCTCCGACTCCTGGGCGCCACGGATCCTCCTGGCCGCAGACCTGCCGCAGGACAAACCGGGTGCGCAGCTGCTCGCCGACCTCACCCAGCAGCCCCGCACCGCCGCCGCGGTCGTCACCGCCAGCGCCCCGGCCGGGCCGGACACCGGCTGGACACTCCACTGCCCGGCCGACGACACCGCGGTGGTCCTGCCCGGCTCAGGGCTGCCCGTCGTACTCCAGGGCCTGAGCGACGAGCACTACGCCGACGCCATCGACGTCCTCGTCCTCGCGGCCGGCCCCGCCGACGCCGACGCCCCCTCCTGGGCCACCGCGCCCGGCACCAGCGACCAGGCACCGGACCCAGGGCCGGAAGCGGGCGACGACGGCCTGCCCGCCGAGTACGCCGAGCTGGAAGACGAACTCGCCGACAGCCAGGCGCAGCCCGGCCCGGTCAAACCGTTCCAGGCCCCAGTGCCCCGACCCCAGGCACCCACCGCCCACGACGCGCCCGCCGGCCCAACCCTGGCCGATGTCCTCAACGACCAGGACGACTCGGCACCGGCAGCCCCCGCACGCACCCGGCGCACCCTGCCCGCCCCCGCCCCCGACCAAGCCCCCGACGGCCCGTCCGTCCTGCTTCTGGGCCCCATCACCATCGACGGCGCCGCCGGACAGATCGACTCCAACCGCCGGCGCAGCGCCACCGAGCTCATCACCTACCTCGCGCTGAACCCCGGCGTCGACCACCACGCCATCGACGCGGCCCTGTGGCCCGGACAGATCGTCAGCAAGCAGGTCCGCAACGCCGCCATCTCCCGCGCCCGCTCCTGGCTCGGCTCCGCCCCCGACGGAACCCTCCACCTGCCGCGCGTCCAGGACACCGACGACAACCGCTACCGCCTCACCCACGTCGACTGCGACTGGGACCGCTTCCTCCACCACTACCGAAACGGCCTCGCCGACCCCGGCGAAGACGGCGACCTCGCCCTGCGCCGCGCCCTCGCCCTGGTGCGCGGCCGCCCCTTCACCGGCATCGACCCCACCCGCTACTCCTGGGCCGAACCCGCCATCCAGACGATGGTCTCCACCATCACCCACGCCGCCCACGAACTGTCCACCCGCCGACTCGACGCCCACGACGCGCCCGGCGCCCTCTGGGCCGCCAAACAAGGACTGCTCGCCGGCGAGGAGAACGAGACCCTGCACCGCTGCCTCTTCCGCGCCCACCACGCCACAGGCGACACCGACGCCCTGCGCGCAGCGGCCGCCACCCTCGCCCGGATCAACAGCCGGCTCGGCGACCTCGACATGGAAACCGAAACCGCCGCCCTCCTGCACGAACTGCTCCCCCGCCCCCTCGCCTCCCGCTGACACACGAGACACACACGGACATGCCCATCCCACTGCCCGCCGCCACCATCGCCGGCGTCCTGGCCGGCACCCTGCTCGTACGCCCCCTCACCACCCACTACACCGCCCCCACAGGACACGAACTCCCCCGCCACACCTGCCCCCACTGCGACCGCCCCCTGAACGCCACCCGCCCACGCGACCTTCACGCCATCAGCCTCACCCAGCGCTGCCCGCACTGCACCCACCGAATCGGCCCCGCACCGCTACTCCCCGAGACCCTGACCGGAGTCGGCGTCACCGCCGCCATCGCGACCGGCAGCGGTATGTGGGTAACCGCCGCCCAGCTGTGGCTCACCCTCATCGGAGCCGTACTGGTCATCACCGACGCCTCCGTACGACGCCTCCCGGACCACCTCGTCGCCGCAGCGGCCACCGGTGTCGCCCTGCTCCTCGGCGCAGCCGCCGCCCACGGCTCCCCCGGGTCCCTGCCGCGCGCGGCCGTGGGGGCCGCCACGGCCGCCGCCGTGTTCACCCTGCTCTTCCTTGCCGGAGGCGTCAGCCTGGGCGACGTGAAACTCGCTCCGGTGCTGGCCGCAGTCCTGGGCTGGCACAGCTGGTTCACTCTGTTCTGGGGCCTCGCCGCAGGTTTCACGCTGTGCGCGATGCACGGCGCCGCGCTCATGGCGTCCGGTGGGCGGCAACGTCGGATCGCCTTCGGCCCCGCCTTGATCATCGGCGCCCTCACGGTCTGCGCCATCACACCCTAGGTACCGGCTCAAAGGGTGCCGACTCGCCCATCGGCGTCGGGCCTGGTCTGCCGCGTCCTCTGCGACCAGGTTTTCCACCGGCGTCGGAGGCCGGCGCGGGGAGCCTGGCCGCGGAGTCCAGTACGGATAACGGTCGAGCCTGTCCAGGTCCTCGTCACCGTCCCGCGCGGGTCGTCGGTAGGAATCCCCCTGTTCCGCAGAACCGCTCCCCGCCCGCACCGGAACCGCCACAATGGGGGCCAGACGCCCGGCCGCACGACGAGAAACCCTCGATGCCCAACGAACGCCCCGACAGCTCTGACCACACCGTCGGTGACCCCGGCCCAACTCATCGAACGCGAGCAGCACCACCAGCTCGTCTGGTTCGACACAGCCGGCCCTGCCACAGAACTCGCACAACTCATCCACGGCGAGGAGTGCTACCCCCAGCGGTCCCGGCCCCGGACGACTTCCACTGACCGGCGGCCCCTGGACGGCCTCCACCTGGACACCACCGCCCTCGACCCGGCCGACATCGAAGACGGGTTCATGCTGATCAGCAACGGCTGTTCCTACCCCGGCGGACGCAGCATCTACGGGCCGGCCTCGGACCGGCCCGGCGTCCTGGCGCGGCACGGGGACGTGCCCTAAATGTTCATCACCGCGACCGCACCGCAGAAGCCGTGACCAGGCCACGCTTCCGGCGGCAGGCCCTGCCAGACTGGTTCGGCCGCAGGACGACGGGACCAGGAAGGACGCGGGGATGCTCGAGTTCTGGGACCGGTCGACCGAACAGCGCCTGCTGCGCGCTCTCGACGCGTGCTGTGCCCTGTTGGGCGGCACGGAGGAGTCGACCGCACGGAGGGCGGTCCTCCAGCGCTTGCTCGCGGTTGTCTTCGAGGCCGGGGCCGGCACCGACGACCCGATGAGCGAGCTGTACGCCGCTGACACCGTGCTCAGCGAAATCCCGCCGGACACCGGCCTCGACGACACCCAGGCGCTCGCCTGGCTGACGCAGGCGCAGCAGCGCCGCTTGATCGGCTTCCTCGAGGAGACCGACTCGTGGGGGACCGGGTACTCGAGCGAGGAGATCGACGGGCACCCGATGTGGCGCATCCACCGTCTTGGTGCGTTCCCTCGCCGGCTGCGTCTGCTGATCTCCGCCACGGGCAGCAACAAGACCGCCCTTGCTCGCGGGCTCGGCGTCCCCGCTCACCAGGTCGGACACTGGGCCGCCGGAGGTTCCACTCCCGGGCTCGCGGAGCGGACAAGCTCGCGGCCGCGCTCGGCATCCATCCCAGCTGGCTCGCCGAGAGGCTCGACGGCCAGGCGCCAATCGACTGGTACCAGTTCGAGGACGGCTGTCCGTGTGGAGCCTCGGACGGCACGTTCGCCCGTGAGCCGCTGGACGGGCCGTGCGCGGACATCGGCGCCCATGCCGAGTAGGGGCTGTGGTGCGTCGGCGACACCGCCAGCGGGGGCGGCTGCGGCCAGCCTTATCTGATCGACGGCGACCTCTTCTACCCCGCCCCGACCATGGAAGACGGCTACGGCCACCGCTTCACCGCCGTCCGTGACGGCGTAGGCGATATCGGCAACTGCGGCCCCGAACTCACCGCGCCCTGGCCCCACGCCCTGTGGAACATCCCAGTCGGCCCCGACCGACGCGGCCCGCTGCACCTGCCCGACCTGCTCACCCAGGCCCCGGGGCCTGGGTAGCCCGCCAAGCGTTTCGGCTCCTCGGAACAACATGGTCAAACCGGCTCCACGATGTACGTCGCCCACACCAGCACATACGAGCGGTCAGCCGACGGCGCGCAGCCGGGTACGGCCCGACACCGCCCCGCCAGGCTCAGGAGCGCCGGTCCGCCGCGCCGGCAGCGGTTCCAGCCAACGTCCCAGGGAACGATTCGGGCGTGCACAGCGAGCACCAGGAGCAGGCCAGCCCAGTCGGCGAAGCATGGGCCCGGGAACTGACCGAGCAGCTGCGCACGGCGATCGAGGACGTCCGGGCCGCCGTCCTGGTCCTGGCCCGCCGGGTCCGCGCCGCCTACCAGGCGAAGGTGTGGACCGTCCTCGGGCACCCATCGGGATGCCGGCTTGGAGCACGGCGCCGCTGGTGTCCTGGTGGGCGTCGGTGAGGCGTTCGGCGATCAGGTCGGTCAGAAGCCTGCGGAGGAATGGCCAGGTCCAGTCAGATCGGCCGGTCCGGGTCAGAGAAGGTCAGGCTGCCGGGCGAGAGGTGGCGGCGGGCCGGGGCGGGTACGGCCGCGGCCTCACCGGGCGGCTGGCGGAAGTCCGCCCACTGCTCGACCGGCAGCCAGCGCACGCCGGACTGGGCGGGCGCGGGAGCGTCAGTGGCGGGCTCGGAGAAGCGCAGGGAGAGCCTGCGGCGGTCAGTCATGATCACCAGTCTCGCAGTCCAGACCGAGGTAGGCCAGACCGCTATCTCCGGTCGGGTCCCGAACAGGCGGTTAGCCGACCGCGCGCAGCCGGGTGCGGCCTGCCTTGGGAGGGGCGGCCTGGTAGTCGGGGATGAGGATGGGGGAACGCCTTCGCGGGCGGCGCGGGCCATGGCGGCCTGCATCTCGAGTTCGGAGCTGTAGCCGGCGATGGCGGGGCGGAGGCGGTAGCGGTAGCCCTTGCGCAGGACGAGGCCGCGTTCGACGAGGAGGGTCATTCCGCGGCTGACGACCGAGGGGAGGATTCCGAGTTCCTCCGAGCACCCGCCCGGCCGCACCGACGCACCCCCAATGTGATCATCAATGTCCCGGGCCCAAGCCAAGCTTCAGCACAACGCTACCGAAGATGCCCCGCCGCGCAGCCCCCTCATGACTACCAAGACGGCCGCCGCCCACAGCCCGACGCGCACCAGATACCGTGGTCGGTACGAGCAGGAGGAGTCCGCCATGAGCGCCCAGCCGGTGCACGACCACACCCCGCAGCCCCGAGTCCCGCGCACACCTGACGGCATCGCCGAGGCCCTGACCGGCGCCCGCCGGATGGCCTTCTACCGTGAACTCGGCCACGCCCCCATCGACCAGGTCGAGCAGATCCTCAACCGCTGGTGGTGCGAGGCGGAGATGGACACCAACCCCGACCAGGATCGCATCATCGCCGCCGCCCGCAACGGCACCCTGCCCACCAGCACCATGGCCGACGTTCTGCGGCTGCGCCGTGAACGGGGCGGGGACCTGCCGGGTGAGTAACGAAGAACCCGACGACCTGTGGCCGGTCCTGCCCTCCGAAGCCGTCCAGGACGCCCTGTCCGACCCCAGCCTGCCCGTCGACTTGTTCTCCGCCATCGTCGCGCTCACCGTAGCGATCGCCGAGGATCCGTGGCTGCCCGAGAGCAGCGCCCGCGACAGCGCCGGCGACTGGCGCCGACTCCCGATCCCCCACGGACGCAGCCTCGTCGAATACGTCATCGACCCGCACAGCCACGTCGTGCGTCTCACCCGCGTCATTCCCCTCTGACCGGCCACTGCCTCGCAGCCCGATCCTGCCTCGAGCCGATCGAGGGCGCGGACGGCCAAGGAAACCTGTCACGGTGGTGAGGCAAGGGCCAGAAGAAGCGCGGACGGGGTTAATGTGCGAGACGCGTCAGACTGCCGAGGCCCCGAGGCGGCGCACCGCGGAGGAGGTGCCGGGAGCGGTGCCGGCCTGGACGGCGACGTGGATCCGGTCGCCCTCCGGGTCGCGGTACAGCTCCGCCCGCAGCCACCAGCGGCGCAGGACGCCGCCGATCGTTTCGACGTCGGCTTCGCCCATCTCCCGGTAGAACTCCATCCGCTGCGCGGGCGGCAACGCCGCGGCGACGCCGTTCTGGGTACGCGGGATGGGCTGATGGCCGTCGTGGTGGCCGAGCAGGGGCGCTGCGCTCACCGTTGGTCCGGAAGTCTCGTGCGGGCGGGCCCGGTACAAGTGTCCTGTCCCGGGAGTGCCGGTCGGTACCCGGGGCCCGGCCGCCTCGGTGCTTCGCCGAGCCCCTGAAGCCGCTTCGTGAACCACTCACGGGCGGCCTCCGGTCCCTTGCGACTGATCCGCCTACCCCGCTCGCCCTGCTGACTCAGGTGGCTGACGGGCTGAATAACAGCGGTTCAGCTCAGAGCCTTCACGCTCACCTTCCTCCGCACCAAGCGCGAGGAAACGCAACGGCGAGCCCGACGCCCGGTCGTCGATCTGGGCATTCCCAAACCCCGAACCGACCCCTCAACTCCGGAGGCCCCTTGACCAGTCGTACCCCTAAGCCGCGAGACTCGCCCGCACCCATGTCCGGTCGTCCGTCAGGTACTTGTCCACCTTCAGGCCCACCTCCGCGACCGCTCCCTCGAACTGCTCCTTCGTCAGCGGCCGGGACAGGAACGTTTGTGTCCACGTGGCATCCGGAAACTCGTACTCCGCATACACCGAGTTCACCCCGTCACCGGCCGGCTCCGCCGACACAATCCGCGTCGTGAAGCCACTGGGGTCGACACGCTCACTCGGCAGGTTCGTGTGCCAGTCCTCACCCTCTCGCTGGATTAGCACGCAGCCGTCCATTGCGAGATGCCGGGCGCAGGTGCGCAGCAGCGCCCGCCGCACTTCAACGTCTCCGGCGTGCACGAGGAACGACGCGAGCATCACCACGTCGAACGTCTCGCCCAGGTCGAGATCCTCGATCGCGCTGTGTATAGTGCGCGCGCCGCGTACACGTTCGAGCATCTCGCGGGACTCGTCCACAGCAGTCACAGTAAAACCCCGCTCCAGGAGCGGATGGGTTATGCGCCCCACGCCGCAGCCCAGTTCCAGGATGTGCGCACCCGCTGGCACGGCCGCGGCGACGATGTCCGGCTGGGTCCCGACCGGCAGTCGCGAGTACAGCTCGACCGCGCATCCGTCCGGGGTGATCACTCCGGGCCCGGTCCCCTGATGCCCCGCTCGCTTATTCAGCCCCATGCCCGTCCAACGGGCCGGGCCGGACGGCCGTTCCCCTACCCAGCCCACCACCCGTTCGGGTGAAGTGCAGAGAAGCCCGTCACAGCCAGGCGCCGGGAGTAGCGGGGTAGCTGCGGTGGTACCTGCGCACATACCTGCGGTGGTGCCCTCGGTGATGTCTGCGGTGGTACCGACCGCGGCCGGGTGCTAGGCCAGGGCACCCACCGGGAACTGCTCGACCGCAGCGACTTCTACCGCGAACTGGCGGGCAGCCGACTGGCCCCAGCGGCCGGGTGAAAGGATCGTCCGCAGCTGCGGACCCCGTCCGACCGTACCCGCGGTGATCCGATCCCGAGGAAGGAAGCACAGATGACCGACCTCCCGACGCCCGCCCCCTTCACCTCCGAGGACACCCTGTTCGGCGCGATCACCGTCAGCCTGGAGGACCAGGAGCGGGTGACCGTCTCCGGGGAGGGATCCCCACCGTCGTGCTGACCCGCGACCCGGACTGCGAGCCGGATCTTCGGCTACGCCCTCGCCTCAGCCTTCGGCACCGGTGGGCACCCGACCTGGATGCTGCTCGTCGAAGCGGTCGCCGCGCTCATCCCCTGAGCCGCCAGGGTCGCCTCCACCGGCGGCCCCGTCGGCTCCGGCTCCCGGGCCAACTCCTCGGCGTTCACGGCGCAGACCAGCGCCGTCTCGGCCCCCTCCAGACGGTCCAAGTGCCGCATCAGGCAACCCCTTCAGCGAATCCGTCCAAGCCTGGCCGAGTTCGTGACCCTGCCACAGGCCGGCCGGGCGAAGGCCTGGCACCTCACCGCCCAGGGCGCAGCGGTGGCGGCGACCTTCCGCGAGGCCCGACGCGCGGATGCCCAGGCACCGGACGTCGAGCAGCTCGCCGTCCGGCATGGGCACGAGCACCTGCTCGACGTCGGCCGGATCCACGCCGCCTTCATCGCCGACGCCCGCGCCCGCGGCGAGGCCTGGGGGCCGCTCGACCTCCTCCCCGTCCCACGGCTGCCTGTCGCGGGCGGCGGGGTGTACCGGCCCGCCGCCGAGCTCGCCTACACCGCCGGCACCGGCGAGGAGCGGCACCGCCTGCGGGCGTTCGCCGAACGCCACCGCCCCGGTATTGGCGCCGAGGAGACCGCGGCGCAGCTGGCGGCGTGCGTCCGGCTGTGGGAGCAGGCGGGCCCGGACGGCCAGGGCCGGGCGTGGGAGCGGCGCTGGCGGTCCTTCCCGCAACTGCTGGTGGTCCTGGTCGGCACGGCGGCCGCCGGGGTGCGCGGCGCGGTGGCGGACCTGCGCGTCGCCGCCGAGGAGAACCCGGTCACCGCCGAGATGCTCGCCGCCGTCCCGGCCGGCGCCGCCCGGATCGAGGACCTCGTCCAGCGCGGCCCGGCCGCACCAATCTGGCACCCGCTCAGCGGCCGCAGCGGGCGGGCGTGCGGGTGGACGGAGCTGTAGACGGGCGGCGGCGCAACAACAGCGGGAGGGGCGGACCAGGTCCGGCCCGTCCGCTCTCTGCTAAAGGTCGAGCTGATGCTGGTGCGTCGTGTGCGTGGGTGTGTAGCCGAGACCGTCGTTGCTCTGTCGGCAGCCGGGGCGTGTACGGCGCCTCCAGGGCCGCGTTCCTCCCCGGTCAGGTGGACGTTGAGCGCGGCCGCCGCGTCGTCCAGGTGCCCCGGGCCGGCCGGAGCTGACGATCACCGTCGACGTCGCCACCCGCTCCATCCTGGCCGCGGTCCTGCGCCCGGCCAGCACCAAGGCCGTCGACGCCGCGCTGCTGCTCGCGGAGATGTCCGTCCCCCATCCCGCCCGGCCCACCTGGCCCGACGTCCTGCGGTTCGCCCGCTCCTCCATCCCGTACCGGGAGGAGCTGCTGTCGGCCGACAAGCGCCTCGAAGGCGCCGCGGCGCGGCCGGTCGTCGTGCCGGAGACGATCGTCGTCGACCGCGGGAAGATCTACCTCTCCGAGACCTTCACCGCCGCCTGCCAGAGCCTCGGGGTCAGCGTCCAGCCCGCGCCGCCCCACGCCCCCACCGCGAAGGGGATCGTGGAGCGCACCTTCGGCTCCATCAACGCCCTGCTGTGGCAGTACCTGCCCGGCTACACCGGCTCCAACGTCCTCGAGCGTGGCCGCGACGTCGAACAGCACGCCTGCTACAGCGTCGCCCAGCTACAGGACCTCCTCGACGAATGGATCGTCCACTGGCACCACCGCCCCCACAACGGGCTGCGCCACCCCGTACTGCTGAAGGCGCGGCTGACACCGAATGAGATGTGGGGCGCGCAGACCGCCGTCTGCGGGCACGTCCCAGTGCCGCTGTCGGGGCGGGACTACCTGGAGCTGCTGCCCGTGCGTTTCAGGCTCATACTGATGACAAGTCACTCATTCAGCGTATTCAGGAGCAGGATGGACAGACGACGAGCCCTCCTCCCCGCCGACCAAACCCCGGCACGTCCAGCACGGGCGCAGCGCGGCGTTGGCCGTACGAACAGCCTCCAGCCGCTCCTGCGCCTCCCGCGCCAGCCGCTCCTTGGCGGGTGGCGCCCGCGACCCGGGCTGCCATCCTGGCTCGACTCAGCCGGGCACGTCCATGCGCTGGGTGCCGATCACCGACAGCAGCCGTAGCGCCTCCTCCGCGGGAGAGCCGGGCTCGGCCGTGTAGATGACGACTTGTTGGTCTCGGTCGGTGATGTCGAGGACATCGCAGTTGACGGTGATGGGGCCGATCAGCGGGTGGTGGAGGGTCTTGCGCAGGGTGGGCTCGGCGCTTACGTCGTGGGCGGCCCACAGCCGGGCGAACTCCGCGCTGCCTGCGAGGAGGTCGTCCACCAGCGCGGCTACCTCGGGATCGTCCGGGTAGCGGGCGGCGGTGGCACGCAGGTGCCGGGCCGCGGCGCGGGCGAACGTCTCCACCTCGGACGGGTCGTACGGCAGCCGCTCCCCCGATCGCGGTGCGAGGAAGGCACGGCGCACGAGGTTGCGCTCGCGCCGGGGCAGGGCGGAGAAGTCCTCCAGGAGAGCTGCCGCCAGGTCGTTCCAGGCGATCACCTCGTAGGTCGCGGACAGCACGATCGCCGCGGCGTGCGGCAGCCGTCGCAGCAGGTCGAGGATGCTCTGCCGCACTTCTCGTGAGGGCCCGGCCGGCGGACCGGGCGGGGCGCCGGCGAGATGGTGCAGGTGGTCGCCCTCGGCGTCCGACAGGCGCAGGGCCCGGGCCAGACCGGCGATGACCTCGCGTGAGGGGCGCGGGCCCCGTGCCTGCTCCAGCCGGGTGTAGTACTCGGTCGAGATGAACGCCAGCTGCGCCACCTCCTCGCGGCGCAGCCCCGGGGTACGGCGGCGCGGCCCGGCGGGCAGTCCCACGTCGGCAGGGTTGATGCGTTCACGCCTGCTGCGCAGGAAGCCAGCCAGTTCTCGTCTGTCCACGCCGCCTAGTGTGCGCGGGCGCCGCGGACCCGATCCAGGTACCGCTGGTGCCTGGATCGGCCCCGCGGCGGGACGCAGGCTCGCTGCCATGGACAACGCACAGACCACCGACATCTCCACACCAGCCGCCATGGGCCTGCTGGCCGGCAAGGTCGCCTTCATCACCGGTGCCGGCCGCGGCATCGGCGCCGCCGCGGCGCGCCTGTTCGCCCGGGAGGGCGCCCGGGTGCTGCTCGCGGCCCGCACGCAGGACCAGCTCAAGGCGGTGACCGAGGAAGTCCGGGCGGCCGGCGGCACCGCCGAGTACGCAGTGTGCGACCTGGCCGACGGGGCCAGTGTCCGTGCCGCCGTCGACCGCGCCGTCGACCTGTACGGCCGGCTCGACGTCGCCTTCAACAACGCAGCGACCAGCGTGCCGCCGGCCCCGATGGACCACGTGCCCGAGGCAGATTTCGACCACCTCTACGCCGTGAACCTCAAGGGTCCGTGGCTGGCCATGTCCGCCCAGGTCGCCGCCATCCGGGCCACCGCCGGCACGGGTGCGATCGTCAACAACTCGTCCGTCGGCAGCCTGATGGGCAATCCCACGCTGCCCGCCTACGGTGCGATGAAGCGGGCGGTCAACAGCCTCACCGAGTCGGCCGCCATCACCTACGGCCCGGAAGGCATCCGCGTCAACGCCATCGCCCCCGGCACCACACTGACCGAGATGCTGCGTGCGTGGAACGACCGATCCCCCGGCGTCATCGACCAGCTCAACGCGCGTACCCCGCTGCGTCGTGGGGCCGATCCTGACGAGATCGCCCAGGCTGCCGCCTGGCTCCTGAGCGACCGCGCATCCTATGTGACCGGCACGGTACTCCCGGTTGACGGCGGCATGCAGGCATGAGCCGGAGGCCCGGCGAAGGCCGCCGCGGAGACAGTCGTTGCACCCCCAGCGGCGCCGGTCGTCTCGTAGCCGGCGCCGCAGGGCGTGTCAGAACCGGCGGCGCACGACCGGCCGGCCAGGCCGGCCCTGCTCGCAGCGCGGTGCGAGGGCCGCGCTGCGAGTGTGTTCCAGCCAGCTCATGACCTGGCGCAGCGTGGCGGCATCGAGGTGGTGGGTGAGGTCGCGGGGCCTGGCGGTCGTCGCCGCTCAGGGTGGAGAGGCCGGCGCGCTCCAGGTCGGTGCAAAGGGGCTGGGCGACGGCGCCGGTGGTCGGCCGGGCCTGGCGGGCGGCTGGCACCGATCCCGACGCCCCCGACCTCACCGGCTCGTCGGCGAACTCCTCCTCAAGAGCCCCGACTTCGCCAGGCTCTAGGACCACTGCGACGTCACCGGCCGCAAGGTCACCGCCAAGACCTTCCACCACCCCCACGTCGGGACGATCACCCTCCGGTTCCAGGGCATGACCCTCGAAGGCACCCCCGGCCAGCGCCTGGGCGTCTACACCGCCCGCCCCGGCACACCCGACCACGACGCCATGCTCCTCCTCGACCTCACCGCCCCCCCAGACCGCCGAGCCGGCACCGTCCCAGCAGGGTGGCGGTAAACCCGCGGGACACGCCTTCTGATCAAGCTTTCATCGCGGGAGCTCGATGGTTGTTCGAGGTGTGCGGCGGTGACATAGCGCATGGCAGTGTGCCGGCCAGGTTGGCCATCGCCCAGCCGGGCACGGCGCCACTCCCTTGGGGCCGCCCGGCATGCGAGGCATGGAGCCGTCGGGGCCGGCCAGGCGCAGCAGGCGACGGGGCGCAGCGACCGGACACCGGGACAGCACCGGAACCCGGGCTCGACATCCGTCTCCGCACCCGGACCGACGCGCCCCGATCGAGTTCGTCACGAACCGCAACCGACATGACGGGCCGGCAGCCCCGTAGACTCAAAAACAAGCTGCTGACCAGGGCAGATGAAGAACCGCAACTGCAGTACCAGGCCGGACGTTCGGCCGGGGCCGCGGCGCTGCGAGCCGGCGGGCGGTCAGAGGCGCAGCAGGGCACGGGCGTTCGCCGAGCCGATGCGGCGCTTGACCTCCGGCGGGAGGGCGGTCCGCTCCAGGGCGGCGACCGCGGCCCCGGTCTTCTCATAGGGGTAGTCGACGGCGAAGAGCACCGCCTCCGGGCCGAGCACGTGCACCAGCGCCTCGACCGTGGCCGGCGAGAGCACGCCGCTGGTGGTGGCCAGCACGTTGCTGCCGAAGTACTGCGACGGACTGCGCAGCAGCGGCGTCGGGACGCTCAGCGTGGCGTACCGGGAGTCGAACCGGGACAGCTGGAACGGCAGGAACTCCCCCGCGTGGCCGAGGACCATCCGGGCCTCCGGGTGGCGGTCGAAGACCCCGGAGAGCACGATCCGCATGGCGTGCCCGCCTGTCGTCGCCTGCCAGCTCCACAGCGCGCCGTTCATCTCCGGGTGCCCGGACAGCACGTGCCAGGAGTCGGCGGGTGGCATGCCCGGGTGCAGGTAGAGCGGCACGCCGAGCTCGACCAGGGTGGCCCAGACGGCGTCGAAGGCGGGGTCGTCGAGGTACCTGCCCTGGACGTGGTCGTTGACCAGGGCGCCCTTGAAGCCGAGTTCCCCGACCGCGCGCCGGAGTTCGGCGACCGCGGCGGCCGGGTCCTGCAGCGGGAGGGCGGCGAAGGCGGCGAACCGGTCGGGGTGCGCTGTGACGATCGCGGCCAGCGAGTCGTTGACGTAGCCGGCGTTGGCCACCGCGCGCGCCGGGTCCGGGTCCGCCTCGATGCCGGGGACGGTCAGCGACAGCACCTGCACGGCGATGCCGTTGGCGTCCATGTCCGGCAGCCTCAGGCCGGTGACGTCAGGCAGCCGCCGGGTCACGTCGGCGACGAAGGCGGGGTCCATGCCGTCCGGCACCGGGAACGGGGGGCGGCGCTCGGCGAGGCCCGGGATCGCGATGGCCTCCTCGATCGCGATGTAGCCCGCCATCACGCGCCCGCCGTCGGGACGAGGATGCCGGCTCCGGCCGTGGGCAGCTCGGCCTCGTCGAGCATGAGCGCGGCGACGGTGGCGCGGGAGGCGTGCGGCGGCAGCAGCGGCTTGGGGTACTGCGCCAGGGGAACGTTGCGGCGGGCCGCGCTGAGCCCGCCGACCCACAGGTCGGGCGCGTGGAAGACGGTGGCGCCGCCGGCCAGCACGATCGTGTCGGCCGCGCCCTTCTCCGCCAGCTCCTTGCCGACGAACATCCTCATCACGCTCTGGTAGATCCCGCCGCCGGCGCCGGTCGAGGCGCCCGAGCCGAGCGCCCCGAGCCAGAGCGTGCGGACCGGCAGGCCCGCCAGCAGCCGCGCGCCGGCGAGCAGGGTGCCCGGGCCGTCGCCCTTGCTGATGCCGAGCGCGGAGACGAGCACGTCCACGTCGCCCAGCTCCGGGAAGTCCTGCGACCTGGTCACGTCCGCCGACCGGACCTCGACCCAGCCCCGCGCGGGCGGGTCGTACTGCTGCGGACTGCGGACGAGGGCGACGACCTGGTGGCCCCGGTCGAGCGCTTGTTCCACCACCAGGCGGCCGACCCGCCCGGTCGCGCCGAGGACTGCGATGCGCATGACGACTCCGTAACTGAACAGGTGTTGGTTACTTGAGTGAACATGTGTTGGTTACGGGTTGTCAAGGCTGGCCCGGGCGCTCCACGGCACTCCGCCGCGCTCGACCGTGGTCCGCCGCGCTGGACCGGGGCGGCTGCGCGACGCCGAAAGGTAAAGTGATCTTCCGTCGCCGACAGGGGAGGATCCGGGAATGGGCGGTGAGGAGGCCCCGCGCCGCCGACGCAACCCCCGCGGACAGGGGCAGGTGCTCAGGGCCGAGCTCGTCGCGGCCGCGGCCCACCTGCTGGCCACCCTCGACCAGCCGGAGAGGCTGACCCTGCGGCAGGTCGCCCGCGAGGTCGGGGTCGCGCCCGCCAGCATCTACAGCCACTTCCCCGACCTCGGCTCGTTGGTCCAGCACGTGCTGCGCCTGCGCTACGCCGAACTCGCCCGTCTGATGGACGAGGCCGCGGCACCGGCCGCCGACCCCCTCGACGACCTGGCCGGCCGCTGCGCCGCCTACGTGCGCTGGGGGGTCGAGCACCCCGGCGAGTACCGCACGCTCTTCGGTGGCCGGATGCCCGCCGACCTCACCCTCCTCCAGGACCACGGCGCCGGCGACGCCGGCGAGGCCCTGCTGGGCTCCATCATCGCCTCCCTCGCCGCCGTCCGGCAGCACGGCGGCGAGCAGTCCGCCCCTGCCCGGCAGTGGCAGGACGGGCTGCTGCTCTGGACGGCGCTGCACGGCCTGGTCGTGCTCTACAACGACCACGGCGAGCTGCCCTGGCCGCCGCTCGACGCGCTGATCGCCGACGTGCTCGGCCTCCACGCCGGCCGTCCCGCCGAGGAGGTCGCGGCCCGCCTCGCGGCGCAGTGAGCTCCGCCCCCCGCCCTCCAAGGCTGAACGCGGCGAGCCCGTCGCCCGCCTCTCGCTGCCGACCGACCGTCAGGAACTGCCGCAACTCTTTAGGGACTCGAACGCAGGCACAACGCCAGGCGCCGGCCACCGCGTGGTGGACAGCGCCTGGCTTGTCAGAACTGGCTGCGGCGCGCCCCTGGGACGGACGGGCGAGGCCTCGGTACCGCCCAGTGCGAAGGCTGCGGCGCGGGTGCGCTCCAGCCGGCTCATGACCTGACGCAGCGTGGCGGGGTCGAGGTGGCGGGTGAGGTCGCGGACGGCCTGGCGGTCGTCGTCGGTGAGCGCGGGAAGGCCGCCACAGGGCGTCAGACACAGAACCGCGGGACGCGGTGTCCCGGCCGCCTCGCGCCCGAAGCAAGGCGCAACGGGGCCGGGCCTCGGGTGCTGCCGGGGGTGGTCGGCGGACCCTGGTGGCGGGCCGAGAACTCCCTGGTCACGTGGGGCAGGTCTGATTCTTCGGGGCGATGTCCGGGCTGTTCGTGCGGGCGGACGGCAGCTCGGTGAGCGGCGTCACTGACGTGACGTACGTAGGCGGATACGTAGGCGGATCCGAATCAACCCTGGGCAGGGAAGCGGCGTCCGGGGGCGCCCTCGCGCCATAGTCGGTACAGGACGCGAGAGACGCTGGTGGTGGAAGGCCTACGCGTACCGGTGTGCGGGCAACGACCGCTGCGGGAGGCGGCGGACGAAGTCCAGGAGCAGGGCGCAGAACACCGCGGGCTGTTCCAGCGGTGCGAGATGTCCGGCGTCGGGGATGACGGTGGTCGGACCCGCATCGAGGTCGCGGACCAGAACCTCGCCGCCCTCGTGGAAGTCGGGCATGTCGTACTCGCCGACGCCGACCAGAGCGGGCACGTTCCTGAGCGTACGCAGCGCCGCCGGGCCCGCGCCGAGGGGATCCGCCGCTTGCGGCGGTTCGCCGTGGGTGAGCTGTTCGGTCAGCTGGCGGTGGAGCATGCGGGTGGCGTGGGTGCGTACCTTTTCGGCGGCCCCGGCCCAGGTCCATGCCTGGACGCCGGCCTTCACCGCGGCGTCCAGGTCGCCGGCGGCCAGCGCCGTCCGTTCGGCCTGCCAGGCGGCGTCCAGACGTGGGGAGGCGGGCTGGTCGTGGGACCGGTATCCGACCAGTACCAGGCCCTCCACCCGCTCGGGTGCCGTGATGGCGGCCTGGAGTGCCACCAGGGCGCCCAGTGAGTTCCCGGCAAGCACGAAGCGGTCGGCCCCGAGGTGGTCGAGCGTGTCGAGCACGTCAGACCAGGGGGCCACCTCGCGGCGGTCGGGCACGGTCGCGTCGCCGTGGCCGGGCAGGTCCAGGGCGATGGCCCGCAGGCCCGCCTCGGCGAGCAGCGGGAGGTGGGCGTCCCACATGGTGCGGTCGGTGGGGCGGGCGTGCAGCAGGACGACGGGGCGTCCCCGACCTGCCTCGGTGGAGGGAAGCAGCATGGCTTGAAGTTCCTTCTTCGGTGAGTGGGTGGGGCCGGCCGGCCGGTGGAGAGGGAAGCGGCCGGTCCCGCGGGGGTGCGGGTCATGCGGCGTCGGTGAGTTCGCCGTGTTCGGTGCCGGTCAGGCGCAGCGTCGCCGCGGCCTGGTTCTCCTGCAGGTGCGGGACCTTGGAGGTGCCGGGGATGGGCGGCACGAGCTCGGAGCGGGCGAGCAGCCAGGCCGGCGCGTCCTGGAGCAGCCGGGCGCCGTGGGCGGTCGTGATCCGGTCGGCCGGCCCGCCGGGCGGGCGAGCTCGGCCGCAGCCACCGGCGCCCACGGGATGAAGCCGATGCCGTGACGGATGTGGTGGTCCAGGACGTCGGCGGGAGCTGCGGTCGGTCAGGTCTCCTGAACTGTGGGGGCCGATCCCTGCTCGGCCAGTCGGCGGAGCAGGGCCAGGGCGTCGGCACTGGCGCTGCCGGGTTCCGCGCTGTAGACGGACAGGTGCTGGCCCGGGGCGCTGGTGACGGCCAGTGCCTCGAAGTGCAGCTGCACCTCGCCCACGCGGGAGTGCCGGAAGTGTTTGTCCTCCTGCATGCGGGGGCGGACCTCGTAACGTGCCCACAGGCCGGTGAAAGCGGGGCTGCGCACGCTGAGCTCGCCGACGATCCGCTCGATCCGCTCGTCCTCGGGGAACTGCGAGGACGACGCCCGCAGATTGCCCACCGCGGTGTGCGCCGCCTTGTCCCAGTCGACGTAGAACTCCCGCGCGAACGGGTCGAGGAAGATCATTCGCAGCAGGTTGTCGTACCGGGCGAACCCGCCGTACAGCTCGCGCGCCATCGCGTTGGCGGCCAGCACGTCCTGCGCCGTGCCGATCACGAAGGCCGGCACGTCGCGCAGGCCGTGCATCAGACGCACCAACTCCGGGGCGACGGTAGGTACCGCGGCCGCCGCGGCGAAGACGGGCAGGCCGAGCCGGAACAGGTGACCCGCCGCGGCGCCGTCCAACCGCAGTGCCGCAGCGATCGCCCGGAGCACCTGCTCGGACGGGTTGCGCTCACGACCCTGCTCCAGACGGATGTAGTAATCCGTGCTTACCCCGGCCAGCAGCGCCACCTCGTCCCGCCGCAGTCCCGGCACCCGCCGGTCCCCGCCGTCGAGCAGCCCGACGTCCCGCGGCGTGGTGATCGCACGGCGAGCACGCAGGTACTTACCGAGCCCGTTGTCGCTTTCCATGGCCGCCACGCTAGACCCGCCTCACGGGTCGGGGCGTGGGTGTGGTGCACCCACCCGGGACTGCGGCTGTACGTCCTACCTCAAGCAACCATCATGTGGACGCACTTGTGAGCCCGAGGTGAAAGCAATGATCTGGCTGAACGGAGATCCGGTATGTGGCTGCGCAGGTGAGAGGCGGTTCTGGCTCAGCTTGTGTGATGCTCCTCGGCAGCCAGGGCGGCGGCGAGTCGCGCAGTCGCGTCTCCGGCGAGCCGGTGCCGCGACTGTCCGGCCGGCCAAGTGGAGATACCGTCTTCCGCGCCGCGCTCTAGGATCAACTTCGTGTGCCGAACACCGGTACGACACGTGAATACAGCAGGGGGGACCACGATGAAGCGGACGAAGACACGCACGCTCACCGCAGCGGCCGGGGTGCTCGGGGTGACGCTGGCGTTCGCCGGGACGGCATCGGCGCAGCCCGCCGACCCGGCACCGGTCTCGGCCTCGGCCTCGGCCTCGGAGGAGCCTTTCGGTCAGCCGGGGACGGGCCGGATCCTGCCGCCGGCCCCGGACGAGGACACCATGTTCTCGATCCCCGACTGGATCGGGAACGGCAGCGCGGTGACGGCCTCGGTGATCGAGACGCTGCCGATCGCCGTCACCGTCGGCTGTCAGGGCGGCGGTTCGGTGCAGGTGCACGTCGGCGGTCTGGCTCCGGCCGACTTCACGGTGCAGTGCCCGGTGGACTCCGTCGGCGTCGGCTCGGTGGACATCCCCGCCCGTCCCGGCCGGGACTTCCAGTTCACCGTGCACACCTCGGACCCGTCGATCCACTGGGGCATCAACGCCCTCCAGATCCGCCCGGCCCACTGACCCGGATCCCGGGCCCCGGGCTCAGCCCCGGACGCTCCGAAGGCCGGTGACCCCCGCACCCAACGCGCCCATCGGGGTGCGCAGTTCGCGATTGGCGGTGACCACCACGCAGGCCCGCGCCGGATCCTCGGCGCGGGCCTCGCGGACCCGGCGTGCGGGCACCCCGCCGCACCCGCGGCGCCCTGACGGCCGGCGGCTCCCTGCTGCTGATCGCGGAGCGCCGTACCGATCTCCGCCCCGCTCGGAGGCAAGCCCGTTGCGACGTCGACCCCACGCCCCACCGCGGCCTCGTCATCCTGACCTACATCCAGGGCCGGAAAGCACAGCACCGAGCGGTCCTGAGCTCCCCGCCCTCGAACGGAGTGCCGCCAACCAACCAAATCCGGCGCATGGCCCGGAAACCGAGCGGGCAGACGGGTGCACGACAGGGCGCTGCGATACGGAGGGAGAACTGCGATGAGTGCTTCGGACAAGGCATCGAACCTCGGTGACAAGGTCAAGGGCAAGGTCAAGGAGACCGCGGGCAAGGCGGTCGGCGACGAGCGCCTTGAGGCCGAGGGCAAGGGCGACCAGGTCAAGAGCGACGTGAAGCAGGCCGGCGAGAAGGTCAAGGACGCGTTCAAGGACTGACCGCCCCTTCGGCGAAGGGCTGGGCTGGACACCTCGGGAGAGGGGTGCCCGGCCCTTCGTCATGCCCGGAGACATCTCCGCGCCACGCGTCCTTCACGAATCCGAGCTACTACACAAGTCGAAGTTCGCCACCGAGAGTCCCCGCGCGATCAAGCGCATGATCAAGACCGCCATCAAGAAGGCCCCTGCCCAGCCGAACACCGATGGCACGCCCCGACGCATCCATATCTACGATTTCCGCACCAAGACCGTCGGTCACCACAGCAGTGGAGCGAGGAAGACACGCATCAAGGTCGTCGTACGCCACGGCAGGGTCGTCACCGCATACCCGTATTGACAGCAACCCGCAGGTCACCATGGGACTGGATGTCTTCTGGCATTCGGAACGCCCCGATCCGACCCGATGGGAATCACTGCAGAAGACCGTCCTCGAGTCCCTTCATGACGGGGACGACGTCCTGATGGACGCCGTCACGGAGCTCCCCACCGAGGAGTTCCCCGTCCTGCGCAGCATCGACCCCTACGGGGACACCGTGCTGGACTCCCGGCAGTGCACCCCCGCGCGCGGAGGTGCACGAAATCCCGGCCTGGAGGGAGAACTCACAGTTGGTGAGGCTGGAAGCACTGCTGCGCGACTGCAGTGAGGCACCGGGCACCTACGTGTACGTCGCCGACGACTGAGACGACCGAACACCACGGCGACCGGGCGTCTTCGGACGCCCCGCCGTTCGCTTTCGACAGTTGAGCCCTCGCCACCTTCGAACGCGCTGGTCGGAGCGGCTGGCGTGACGCTTGGTCGGGGTGCTGACGGGCGTCTCCCGGTGGTCGTGGTCGGCTGCAGGCGGAGGTCGGCGGCCAGAAAGCGCAGCGCGGGGCGATCATGGCGGCGCGTCCACCCCCGGATCCTCACGGGCACCGAGACCGGCCGCGGACCGGACTACGAACCGCTGCTCACCGACGCCCACCCGCTCGCCCGCCTCAGCCCCGACGTCATCGCCCAGGCCGAGCACGAGATCACGCACCAGCCCGGCGCCCGGGGGCCGCTGCGCCGTACCGGCCGGCCGTGACACCATCGCCAGCGAGTTCCGCGCACCCGATCCGGTATACGGCCAGCGGCCCGCATTGCGGCTCGTCCACGCGGAAGAGCCGCAGTAGGCGGTATGGCGAAGGGGGGCAGCCGGGCGGTGGGCCCTGCTGCCCCCTTCGGGCTGTCCGGTCAGTGTCCGGCGGGGCGGCCCACCAGGTCGACGGGGTCGGTGTTGGCCCCGCACAGCACCACGGCGATCTTCTCGCCGTGGCCGGGTCGGTAGCTGCGGCTCGCCGTGGCGGGTCGGGTGGGCAGATCTCGGTCGGGGACGTGCGGGTCCGGGGAGGTGAGCGCGGCCAGGGCGGTGGCCGCGCCGTGCTCGACGGCGACCCTGCGGTGGTCCCACAGCGCCTGGCGGGCGCGGACGATCTCGCTGTCCGGCACCAGCACGGTGTGCACGCCGTCCTGCTGGGCGGCGTGAAGGGCCATCCGCGAGGTGCGGCGGGCACCGAGGGAGTCGGCGGCGATCGAGTCCACTGTGACGTCGACCAGGCGGCCGGCCTCGATCGCGGCGTTGAGCGCGCGGCAGTTCTCCGGCTCGACGGCGACGGTGCGGATGCCGTGGTGCTGGGCGGCGGTGGCCACCCCGGCGAACAGACCGCCGCCACCGACCGCGACCACCACGGTGTCCAGGCCGGGGATCTGCTGGTGGATCTCCTCCAGCAGGGTGCCGGCCCCGGCGGCGATCAACGGGTGGTCGTAGGCGTGCGAGGCGAGCGCGCCGGTCGCGGCGGCGAACTCCTCGCAGGCCGCGAGCGCCTCGGCGTACTCCGCGCCGACCAGGCGGACGTCGGCGCCGTAACCGCGGAGCTTGGCGACCTTCACCGGCGGAGCGGTGGTGGGCAGGAACACGGTGGCGGTGACGCCCTGCTGCTGGGCGGCCCAGGCGCACGCCAGTCCGGCGTTGCCGCCCGACGCGATCGTCACCCCGGCGTCGGGCAGGGTGTTCGCGTCGCGGTGGGCCTGGATGAAGTTCTGCGCGCCGCGAGCCTTGAACGAGCCGGTGTGCTGCATGAACTCCAGGGCCAGCCACACCTCGCAGGGCTCATCGGGGCGGTCGTCCAGGGGGTCGCGGTGGGCGGTGCGGATCGCGCCCGGGTCGACCGGGGCCAGGGTGACGGGGCGCACGCGCCCCGAGATCCGGTCGGTGGCTGCCTTGATGTCGCCGTACGTGAGCTGGTGCACGTCGTTGCTCCTGCGATGAGATGGTCACGACCAGGCGATGAGCTGGCCGGTGGTGGTCAGGCCGAGGAAGAACGCGAAGGCGATCCGGCGCCCGGTGGGGTTCGGCTCGACCGCGTGGAAGTTCGCGGGGTTGAACAGCAGCCCGTCGCCGAGCTCGGGCGTCAGGCTCACACGCTGGCAGTGCTCGACGGCCTCGGGCCGGTAGCCGTACGTCTGCCGGTGCTGTTCGTCGACGGGCTCCCAGCGGTGACGCCACACGGTGGTCGCCCCGCCCGTGGCCGGCACCGACACCCAGACGTTGAAGGCGAGCTGGGCGAGCACCTCCTGGTCGAACAGGCCGGTGGGGAACTCGCGGTTCAGGTCGTCGTAGTGGACCAGCGCCCCGGCGTTGATCTCGCGCAGGGTGCCGCCGAACACCGGACGGCCGGCAATGGTGGCCGGGGTGACGGCGGCGCCCCAGGCGGAGCCGAGACGGGCGAGCGAGACGGCGATCGGGTCCGGGCGCATCCCGGCGCGCTGCCAGGCCGCCCGGGCGGCCTCGGCGTCGCGCCAGTACCGGCCGGGGTCCAGCCGGCCGTCCTGGCCGCGGTAGTCGTTGAGGGCCGGGCCGAACCGGACGATCGGGGTGGGCCCCCGGGCCGGGTCGTAGTCAGCGGTGGGAAGCCGGTCGGTGGCGGCCAGCGCGGCGGCGCACGACGCGGGATCGAGGAAGGCGGGGACGCGGACGGCCGCGAGGGTGCCCGCCGCGAGGTTGGCCAGGTGCCGGTCGGTGAAGGAGTCAGCGTCCACCGCCGTGAACAGCGGGTCGGGTGCCGTGGTGCGGGGCATGTCGCCTCCGTAAGGATGCACGAGCCTACCGTGACGGTACGGTGTACCGTACGCTGACTCGCATGCCGAGGCAATCCGCTTCCCTGGACCGAGCGACTCCCGAACGGATCGCTGACCAAGCCCTGCTGATGGTGGATCAGAAAGGACCGAGCGCGCTCAGCTTCCGCACGCTGGCCGCCGCGCTGGACATCTCCGTCGCCTCCCTCCAGCGCCGCTGCACCGACCTGGCCGGACTGCTGGACCTGGTGACCGACCACCTCGCCGCCCGCCTGCCCGACATCGAGCCGGGCACCGACTGGGCGCGCGCCACCGAGGCGCGCTTCACCGCGCTGTACGAGCTCCTGACGGCCCATCCCGGCCTGGTCACCCTGCGCGGTGACCGGCCCTGGCTCGGCCCGCAACTGCTCAAGCGCCTGGTGGAACCGCAGCTCGCCGACTCCCTCACCGCCGGCATGACCCCCGAGCAGGCGATCGTCACCTACCGGCGGCTGTACCTGCTCACCCTGGGCAGCGCGAGCTTCGTCAACCACCGCGACCCCACGGCCGCGCAGGCCGCCACCCGGCGCGCACTGGCCGCCCTCGACCCGCAGGAGTTCCCGGTGCTGACCGGGCAGCTCGGCACGGTCCTTCCCGCCGTGGTCGACCACGAGGTCTACTTCGGCGCGCTCCGCCAGCTCATCCAGGCGGCCGACCCAGCCCGGGCCACCGTCGTGCCCGCACCCGCGGGCGAGGGGAAGTAGACCGCGTGGACAGCACCCTCGCCGCCTACCGCGGCCAATCCGCCTGGGCGGAGCTGATCCACGGCCGGCCCGCGGTCGTCTACCCGCGGCAGCTCGCCGCCCGCCCGGCGCGCGGCAGCGACGGCTGGTCCGGCCAGCGCCAGCCCGAGGGCTGGACCGAGCCGCACCCGCTCTGGTCGGCCGTCCTGGACGGCCGCCAGCTCACCGTCACCGGCCCGGGCGGCCAGTGGTACACCGGCCAGCTGGCCGTCACCCGCGACTGGCGCCGCTCCGCCCGCAACACCGGCGCCATCCTGCAGATCACCGGCGCGTTCACCAACCCCCTGGAATTCCCGACCGCGGCAGCCGCCGGGCTTCTGCAGCTGTGCGTCGTGAAGCTCACCTTCACCGGCGACACCTGGTAGGACCGCACTCCACCCGCGCCGCCCACGGCTTCTCATCATCGCGGCGGATCCGCCGCAGCCCTTCGACGGGATCCATCTCGTGCAACCGGCGGCGCGGTACCGGGGCCATAGGCAGACAGGGTGCCGACGATTCGCCGCGAACCGTTCGCTACAGCAGTCCGACCAGAAACCGCACCGCCAGCACGCATCCGAGCAACAGGGAGCCGCCCACAAGCCACAGTCCCACGCGCAACGCGAGGCCGACCAGGCGATCACCGACGGTCCGAGGATCACGGCTCCTCCCGGAAGGGTTCCGGAGCGGGAAGCGGGCCCGTGAGGCCAGACGCATGTGCTCCTCGGAGCAGTACGTGCGGTGAAGCACCTGGGTGCTCCGGCGGTCGATCTCCGCCGCAGAAGTCACAAAGCTCCAGATCATGTCAGAACGAGGCGGTGTCAGTGAGGAGTCTCTGTTGTGGTGGGGGGCATCAGGCAGGGGGTGTTGACGCTGAAGGCCAGGAGCCCTCCCTTCGTGGTCTGGACGGTGACCAGGTATCGGCTCGATGCCTGGGATGCGTCGAGGACTGTGTCCACCTTGCCGTTGGCGCTCTCCCGGTAGCCGTCGATTTTGAAGCCCTGCTGTTCGAGCATCGTGCGGACCTTACGGACGGCCTCGGGGTGCTGTCCGAGCGGGGCAGAGCTGTAGACCGCGTACGACAGCTTGTACCGGCCGTCCTCCCGGACCTCATCGTGTTTGCCGACGCAGTCGCTGAAGATCGGTTCGACGCTGCCGGTGTCGAGGGTGACTCCAGCCGTCTGCGCCATGTACTCGGTCATGTGCTTGGCCCAGTCCTGGGCGTCCTGGCGGGCCTTGACGGGGAGAGGATCGTTGGGACCGGGCGTGGACATGCATCCTCCGAGGATCAGTGGCAGGCAGAGCGCTATCGCGGCAACGCCCAGACGTCGGGCTCCGACCCGGCGTGCGCCGAGTCGTGAAAGAGGGAACGGCACAGTGAATTTCCTTGCGGCCGGGGCAGGGTGAGCAACCGGAAACAGCCGGGCCGGACCTGGTCGGCCCTGGTCGGCCCAGCTCCAGCGGTCAGGGGGGAGGCGGCGGACTGTCGTGCTCCTTGGGAACCGTAGTCGGCGGCACCCCGACAATAATGCGACCCTGGTTGGCAAGGCTCTCGCCGCCGTCCCAGTACCCGCTGTGCCCGGATGTGTCAACCAGGAAGTTGTTCCCGCCGAACCGGTCGATCATCGGATCGTCGCCGAGAGTGAGTCCTGCGGCCAGTTCGATCGGGTCGTCCTTCGCCCTGCCGGTCCAGAAGTGGCTCGGGTCGATGTGGAGCTGGTCAGCGCGCTGGACGGTCATTCCGGGACTCGCGATGGCGACGATGTCATCGGCGCCCAATCCGTTCCCACCCGCGGCGGCCGCGCCGACGAGCGTCGTCCCATAGCTGTGGCTGAAGACCGAGAGGTGATTGGGGTGGTCGCCCTGGGCAGCCCGTGCGCCCTGGGTGAAATGCCGCAAGGCCTCGGCGCCGTCCTCGGCCCGGGCCGTCCAGCCGACGGAGAGGTTCGGCGCTTGCATGCTTGGAATTTCGGGGGCGTCGTATCCAAGCCAATAGACCACCGACACCTTCTCGTTCGTCCCCTTCGCCGCCCTCTTCGCGGCCTCCTGCATGTCGCTGACGCGTGTGAGGTTCCCGTTCGTGCTGTCGATCGTCGTTCCCGTCCCCGGCACCAGGACGGCGGTGTGATCGGCGGTGTCGGGGTTCCCCATGGCGATGATCGTCTTACCGTCGCCGTCGTAGGCCTTGGCATCGAACCCGAGCAGGAACAACTGCTTGTCCTCGGCTGCGCTGTCGTGCTGGTCGAGCTGCGCCTTGAACTTCTCCAGCTTTGCCTGGAGGGCGTTGTACTCGTCATACGTCATGCCGCTTCCGGGCGGGTTGCCAGCCTTCAGCGCGTCCAGTTGCTGGTCGAGGACCAGCCGGTTCGCCTCGTCCCGAACGGTTGCGGGCAGGCCGTCCAGCCCTCCGACCTTGTCCGGGTAGAGCGCGATGTAGCTGCTCTGCTGCTCAGGGGTCAGCGACTTCCACCAGTCGGCGGACTTCTGCGGGTCCTTGTTGTCAGGGACGTACGGATCGAGGCCGAGGTCCTTCGCCACGTCCTTCACATCGGTGGCGGTCTCGGCGGTGGAGCCGTACACCCGCGGCCGAGTCAGGATGTCGGCATCGAGGCGGCCGAGGGCACGCTCCCCCTGGTCGTTCGCCTCCTTCGCATCGGCCAACGCTTTGTTGATCCAGTCCTGGGCGTCCCCCTTCAAGGTGGCCAGCGCCTTGCGTTCGGGGTCGGATCTGGCATCGGGGTCGTTCTGCTCGCCCTTGCTCAGCGGCGGCAGATCCACTGTCCCGTCGGAGCTGACGGTCAGGCCCCACTCCTCGGCGCGGTGCACGGCGTTCTTCAGGTTGGTCTGTGCCTGGTAGATCCGGTCGGCGACGGTGTCCAGGGTGAGTGCGACAGCGGCGGACTCAACCCGCACGATCTCCAGGATCTGCTCGTTCCGGCCCAAGGTGGCGAACGCCAGTTTGGCGTCGTCCCCCTCCCAGTTCGAGTGTCGCAGCGGTCCGTTGACCTGGTTGCGATGCCTGGTGTCAGCGGACTGGGCCCCATTAGACAACGCGCGCCACGCCTTGGCAGCATCATGCAGCCCGGTCGGGTCGAAGCTGAACAGCAATTCAAAGGCATTGCTCACTGGCCCGGCTTCTCCCATGCCTCGCCGATCTTCTGCTTCTGCCAGATCTCAACGTTGGCATGCTCGTTGTTCGTGTAGGCCTGCGCCGTGGCGGTGAGATTGTCGGCCGTCTTCTTGAGACGGTCGCCGACACTCGATAGCACGGGCGCCCAGCCACCCGCCACCTGGCCGAGCCGCACAGCCACCGACCAACCCGTCAGCTGACTGACAGCCGCCTGACTGGCAGTTACCACTGCCTGACAAGGCTTCGCGAAGTCCTCACCGATGGCCCGCGCCACACCCCCGGACTTGGATATCTCTCCCGGGTCAACCTTGAGATCGCCCACTGCTTTCCCCTCCCCGACAACCTTCGGTCAGCAGGAAGCCTATTTCGGTGATCGACCGATCTCTATCCGCACAGATACTCATCCGAAATAAGTCGATTAGCCTTGTTTTAGCGAAACACGTCTTTTACGCCACTTCTGCGACTGCGTCGTCCTCGCTCTGTTCCGGTGTGTGCCGTCCTCAGGCACCCGTCGCGATCGGCCTACGCGCTCGCCAAGTTCGACATTGGCCGAGCCACCGCGTACCGGTTGCTCGAGCTGACCGCCGTCCCGGCCGGCGCCGCCCGGATCGAGGATCTGGTCCAGCGCGGCCCGTCCGCGCCGATCTGGCACCCGCTCAGCAACCGGGTGGGCGGGCGTGCGGGTGGACGCAGCTGTAGGACGGAGGGAGAGAGGAGCGGCACCCGTACCAGCTCTCGCAACGGCGTAGCAGCGCCCCGGGCAGCTTGGGCGGAGCTTGGTCCCTGCCCGCTGCCGCCCGGCTCAGTGCGGTGGCTGGAAGCGCTGTACGTACATGGCAGTCGCCGTACTGACGGTCCGCCAGGTCATGTCCGTACCGACACCGCCGCGGCCCACCTCGCTGGGTGCCCGTCTCTACAGCCCCGCAGGCCGCTTCCTCCAGGTCGGCCATCAAGAAGGCCACTCCCCCGAACACCAATGGCACGCCCGGACACATCCATATCTACGATTTCCGCACCAAGACCGTCGGACACCACAGCAGTGGAGCGAGGAAGACACGCATCAAGGTCGTCGTACGCCACGGCAGGGTCGTCACCGCATACCCGTATTGACAGCAACCCGGAGGTCACCATGGGACTGGATGTCTTCTGGCATTCGGAACGCCCCGATCCGACCCGATGGGAATCACTGCAGAAGACCGTCCTCGAGTCCCTTCATGACGGGGACGACGTCCTGATGGACGCCGTCACGGAGCTCCCCACCGAGGAGTTCCCCGTCCTGCGCAGCATCGACCCCTACGGGGACACCGTGCTGGACTCCCGGCAGTGCACCTCCGCGCGCGGAGGTGCACGAAATCCCGGCCTGGAGGCAGAACTCACAGTTGGTGAGGCTGGAAGCACTGGTGCGCGACTGCAGTGAGGCACCGGGCACCTACGTGTACGTCGCCGGCGACTGAGGCAACCGAACGCCACGGCGGCGGGGCGTCCTCGGACGCCCCGCCGTTCGCTTTCGACAGTGAGCCCTCGCCATCTTCGAACGCGCTGGTCGGAGGGGCTGGCGTGACACTTGGCGCACCGATGCGTTTCGCCCGGTTCCTCCGAGTCGCGACCCGGGCGCCGCCTACCATCCGGGTCACCAGCCAACCACCGCCACCGGGCTGGATCGCCAACCACCCGCGTCGCTGCCCTGCGCACCGTCGCCGCACGCTGCGCCAACGACACCCTGACCCTCACCCGCCTGCCCGGTCCTCGTGCCGCTGCCCGTCACGGCCGGTACGCCGTCGCCGACGTGGCCGCTTCGTCGACACAGGGCGGCAGCGTCGGCAGCGGCCAGGCCGGGTCCGGTGCCCAGGTCGGCCAGCCGGCGGCGAACGGCCCAGTGCGGTCGTCCAGCATGCCGATCGCCCGGCCGCGGGCCCGCTCGACCTGGTGGTGTGCGTAGTCGTCTACCACGCCGAGGCGGCGCAGCTGGGAGTACTCCTCAGTGTCCTTCCAGTGGTGCCCCGTCAGGTCGGGGCTGATCACCAGGTCAAGGGCGAGGTCCATGGTGTCGATGCCGAGGCCAGGGCGGCGCTGGTAGGGCTGCTCGAAGTTCACGTACCAGCGCAGCGGCTCGTGGGTGGTGGCGTCTTGGAAGCAGTGCACGGAGAACCATTCGCCGGCCAGGAAGTGGGAGAGCAGCTCCGTGCCTTCCCAGCGGTGGCGGCCGAGGGTCCAGGTGCCGGCCGCCAGGTCGGCGAGGCCCTGCTTGCGGGTGGTGTCGTCGCCGGTGCGCGTCGAGGCGATCCAGGTCGTCGGGGCCAGGCTCTCGATCCCCGGCCAGTAGGCCAGGGTCAGCACGTGGCCGGTGTCGTCGACCACGCGCTGGGGCATCGCGGTCCACACCCGGCCGGCGTGGACGTCGCGGCGCACCACGGTGGTGCCGGGCTGGAACAGGCTGCTGTCGGTGTCGGTCACGGCCGAGAGTGTTCCCGGCCCCGGGGGTCGGGAAGTCCGCTCGGAGGCGTGCCGGCGGGTCAGGGCTGGGGGAAGCCGTCGCGGCCGGCCGCCCAGCGGTTCGGCGGCTGCGCAGCTGGGAGGGCATGTGCCCGAGGAGGACGCGGGCCTGCTCCTGCCAGCCGCACAGTACGTCGAGCCTATCCGCGCCGGGCGGCCAGGCGGACCGGGACGGCCCGGTCACCGGCCGCCGTGGACGGCTGCCCCCGGGTCGTGCAGACGGGCTCGTGCCAGGTCGTCCGCACGACCATTCCGCCCGGGGTCAGATGCTCGCTGGACCAGGTCCGGCAGCACCCGCCCCCGCCCTCGGCCGGCCGGGTAGGAGCCGGTGGCGCGGCACGGACCACGGCAGCGGGGCCGGTGGAAGCGTCCGGACGGGAGTAACGGCGGCGGCGCCGGGTGGGAGTCGTCATGCCGAAGGATCTCCCCACCACACCCGGCGCCGAACCTGGCGGTGCGGCCCACGGAGAGGGCGCCGACGACTGGGTCCTGATGGCCACCTGGAGGTGCGGTGAGGACGTCACGGAACTGGACGCCCGGCGTGGCCCATTGGTTGATCCGCCGCCAGGACGTGGCGGTCCGGCGCTTTGACCGGGTCCGCCGCTACGTCGAAACGGCCTGACAGCGCGGGCGGGGACGGCCGGCTCCCGGCACTCACCGGCCGCCCCCGCCCACCTCCACTCCGAACCGTGTCGTCACGGTGACGACTGAGCGTCGCATCGAAAGTCCGGCCCCGGCCCCGGTCACGCTACTTCCGCGTCCTCGCCGGCCAGGAATGGATGCAGCAGCGTGAGCAGGGCGCGCGGGCGGTGCAGCGGGATGATGTGGCCGCAGTCTTCGATGACGTGTCCGGTGAGATCGTCGGTGATCGGGCGGAGCTGGCGTTCCAGCGCAGCACCGACGGGCCGGGCGCCCAACGCCATCGTCGGCACCGTCAGGCGGGCAGTGGCGACCGCCTGCTCGATCTGTACCGCGCTCTCAGGCAGCGCCCGGTAGTACGAGAACGCGCGGCTCAACGCGTGGCGGCCGGTGTATGCGCGGACGAAGGCGTCCCGGAGGGCGGGGCGCACCCCGTCGCCGAGCGTGCCGGCGCGCAGGAACCAGTCGACGTAGGCGGCCTCGTGGCCCTCTAGCACGGTCTCGGCGAGGCCTGGCGCTGCGGAGTGGAAGCCGAACCACCACGGCGGCCCGTCGGCGAGGAATTCCTCGGCGCCAGGCAGCCTGCCCAGAAGGGACTCCATGACGACCAGGCGCCGGACGAGACCGGGGCGACGCAGGGCGAGGAGGAACGCCGGCGCGACGCCCGCGTCGATGCCTACCACCGCGGCCGAGGACACGCCGAGCGCGGTGAGAAGCGCCGCGGCGTCCTCGGCCAGGGTGCCCGCGTCGTACCCGGAGGCGGCCCGGCTGCTCGCGCCGAACCCGCGTAGGTCCGGCGCGATGACGCGGTAGCGGCAGGACAGGTCGGCCATGACGTCCGTCCACAGTTCCCAGGTGTGCGGGAAACCGTGCAGCAGCAGTACGGCCGGGCCCGATCCGCCGAGAGCGACGTTCAGTTCGACACCGTTGACGGGGACGCGCCGCAACTCGGGCATGGAGAGGCTCCAGTTATGTGGTGAGGAATGGTGACCAGGTCACGCTAGGGAACTATGCTGGGCCGTCCAAGACGGCACTTCCCCTTCAGGCGGTGAGCCCCGAGTGACCACATCGAGGCCCGGCGGAGCCAGTCAGCGGCCCGGTGAGCGGGGTGATCTGCTGGATCCGCGCTGCCCGACCCGCCAGTTGCTCGACCGTATCGGCACCAAGTGGACGTCGATGACGGTCAAGGTGCTGGCCGAGGCTGCGGACGAACTCCGTTTCGCGGAACTGCGGCGCCGTATCCCGGGCATCTCACAGAAGATGCTCTCCGTCACCCTGCAGAGCCTGGCCCGCGACGGTCTGGTCGCGCGCCGAGTGGAACCCACTGTGCCGCCCGCCGTTCACTACCGGCTCACCGCGCTCGGCCTGTCCCTCGAAGAAGCGCTCTCCGCCCTGCGGGTCTGGGCCGAGACACACATGCCGGAGATCGACCGCAGCAACCAGCTCGCCGACGAGTCAGCCCCCGACTGTGTCCCTTGATCCGCGACCGCAGCAGGTTCGGCGGACTTGTTCGGAACTTGAGTTCTCGTCAGACGAAGAAGGCGTTCATGCTGGGGACGTCGGAAACGCTCAGCCGAACACCACCCCACCACAGCCGCCCCCCCGTAGAACTGGGCTCTGTCGGCTGCTGACCGGGATCCGCCGGGTCCTTGCCAGTATGGGCGCCGGCGTCGTCGTCACCCGGTGCCAGGACCTCGCCGACGCGTGGGCGAGCGATGACCCACGCGCTCCAGTCCCGCTCGGCCACGGCCGGCTCGGCCTGGATTCGGTCGGCCTCCTCCCGCAACTCGTCCATGCGACGGCGAGCGGTCAGCTCCCGCTGTTCCAGCAGCCCCACGACCGACGGCATCCCCAACCTCCACGGGAGCGACAACTCGACACGTCACCGCTCCCGGGCCGCCGAACCTATTCCTGACCAGCGGCAACGCAGCCCGCGATGCCGGAAGGACAACAGCCGCTCAGGTTTTGATGGCGAGGGCCGTTGGTCGGCACTCTCAGTCATGGCCGGTAGTAGGCGTCGATGGGGGCTCGTGCCTCGCCAAACAGGGCCGGGCCGTCCTGCGTTACCGTCGGCCAGGCGCCCGACTGCGGGTTGAGTTCGATGAGTTGCTCGGTGGAGAGCGCATAGACGACCCGGCCGAGCCCGGAGCGTACGATGCCGCCCGCGCACATTCCGCAGGGCTGGCAGCTGGTGTACAGGGTGGTTCGTGCGGCCGTGTCACTGTCGAGTTCACGGGCCGCCCAGCGGGCGAGCTTCAGTTCCGGGTGGGCGCTGATGTCGTTGTCGCGGCGCACCGTGTTGTGGGCTTCGGCGAGAACCGTGCCGTCCGGACCGGCCAGCAGGGAGCCGTACGGCGCGTCACCCAGGGTGGTGGCGCGGGCCGCGATGGCGATCGCGCGCCGCAGCAGAGCTTCGTCGGCGGTGGTGATCACGATGGGTTCCTCCAGTGTGCGGCCACGGCGGCGAGGGCCTGCCAGGCCACCTGGGGCCTGCGGGTCTCTTCCGGGTTCCCGTGGTACGGGTCGAGCAGGACGGTTTTGGCGCCGAGCCGGCGGAGCTGCTCGAGATCGTCGATGACCTGCTCGATGCTGCCGGTGCCGGCGAGCCGCTCGGGGTCGTCGATCGGCGCGGTGGTCAGCCGCAGGGCGATGCGGGGCGCGAACGCCGGCAGCGAGTGGATCGTCAGGGCCGAGCGCAGGAAGGGAAGGGTGGCCCGCAGCGGGTGCCAGGCGGCGTCGAACCTGATGGCGCGTCGGATCGCGGCCTCGCTGTTGCCGCCGACCCAGACGGGTATCGGGCTGGTCCGGCCGTCGGCCTGCTCGCGCAAGGTCTTCCGCAGGGTGTCGAGGTACTCGTCGGTCAGCCTGCCGCGCGCGGCGAACGGCACGCCGAGCGCCTCGAACTCCTGACGTGCCCCGCCGACGCCCACCCCGAGCACGAGGCGCCCACCGCTGAGCTGGTCGAGGTTGGTGGCCATCCGCGCCACCAGCAGCGGATGCCGGTAGGGCAGCACGAGCACCGTCGTGCCCAGCCGCACCCTGCTGGTGATGCCGGCCAGCCAGGACAGCGTGGTGAACGGCTCGTAGAACGGCTCCGGGTACCGCACGGCCACGTCCGGGGTGACGGCCACGTGATCCGACACCATGAGGAGGTCGAAGCCGAGCCCCTCCACCATCCGCGCCCACTCGCGCAGCACGCCAGGATCGGTTCCAGGCCCGAAGTTCGGTACGTTGACGCCAAGTTGCATGATCCGAGGCTATATCGGCGATCAAGGAATATGGAACCCATTTCTCCCGGCTACTCTCGCATTCTCCCGACGATTTCCCGGTAGAATCGCGACATGGCAGCGAATTTTGACGACGTCGACTGGGCGATCATCGACGAGTTGCAGCGCGAGGCACGCATCTCCCTCAGCGAGTTGGGGCGACGCGTGGGCCTCAGCCCGTCGGCCACCACGGAACGGGTGCGCCAACTGGAGGCAACGGGCGTCGTTACCGGCTACCACGCCGTGATCGACCTGGCCAAGGTCGGCTACCCCGTGCTCGCCGTCGTCCGCTTGAAGTACCCGGGCAACCACCACCAACCGTTGCGCCGCCTGCTCACCGAGCGACGGGAGATCCTGGAGTGCCTGCGCACCACCGGTGACGACTGCTACACCCTGAAGGTGTCCGCGACCTCCATGGAGCACCTGGAGACACTCATGGACGAACTGGCCGGCTTCGGCAGCACGACCACCAGCGTCGTCTACCGCCAGACGCTGCCCTACCGCGGACCTACCCGACCCTGACCGACAGCCGACCGACCGCCGCTTTCCCCCGCGTCAGCGGTGGAACGCAGTCGAGGTCTGGGTGCACCAGGCCCGACGACATCCGCAAAAGCCCACACCAGCACCCTGGGAACCCCAACCCGCCAAAGCCACACAAATCTGTCGCCTATTCCGAACTGCACCCGTCGAGGATCGCGGCGCCTGGCGGGCATGCAGGCCACGTCCGCGGAGTTCGCGGAGCAGGGCAGCCGGGCGTACCTCCCGCTCGCCGATTGACATGCGCTGAGCGCCGTCCCGAGGGCTTTCCAGTCTCGGGGCGGCGCTCAGCAGTCGTGTCATCGAGTGGACGTCGAGGCCGGTGCCGGCTCGGGCTAGGGCGATGACACGGCCTCCAGCGTGCGACGGATGACCGCCGAACCCTGCTCGACGGACTCGGCGATCGGTGTGGCCAGAGCGTCGGGCAGGACGTCGGTGTGCCACACGAATCTCGTCCGGCCGCCGGCCTCCGGAAGGGCCTGCATGGAGGCGTGGTGGTGGGACGGGTGGAGGCTGCCGCCGATGACCGTGTAGGCGACCCGCATCGCCTCGTGATCGAGGTCGACGAGCCGTTCGAGCACGATCGTGCCATCGGCGAAGGTGACGGTGCGGGTGTCCGAGCTCAGGCGGGTGTCGGTGACGAACCCGGGCGCCAGCCGCTCGTGCACCGCGCCGTAGTCGCTGAGCACCGCCCACACCGCTTCGGGGCGGGCGTCGATGACGAATTCCTTGTGGATCGAGGCCATGGGTGATCGACTCCTGGTCAGGCCGAAGTGATGCAGAACAGGTGACCCTCAGGGTCGGCGAGAACGGTCCACTCGCCTTCGCCGGGCTGGAACTCGGGCTTGGTCGCTCCCGCCGAGAGCAGTTCCTTGGCCGCGACCTCCAGGTCGGCGACCTTGAAGTCGAGGTGGGCATGCTTGGCGGTGTCGGGCCAGCTGGGTCCCCGATATCCGGCGACCCGCTGGAAGGCCAGCTGGACCGGCCCGTCGCCCAGGTGGACAAAGTCGTCGTCGGCCTGCGTGACGTCCCATCCGGTCACCTTCCGGTAGAACTCCGCGAGGGCCCGGGGGTCGGCACTGTCGATGGTGATCGCGGCGAGCTCGGCGTGGACGGCCATGTGATGGCTCCCTTCGTGTCGTCAGGTGAGCCCAAGCATCCGGGGCGGCGGCCATGAAGGTCTTGAAGATCCTTGCGGGCCGCACTGTCATACCCGGCGCGTACTGTCCGGAGCATGCTGTCCGTCACCACCCTCGCCGACCGGCCCGAGTTCACCGTGGCAGTGGTGGATGCCGCTCTGACCACACCCGGTGGTCTCAGCTGGAGACCCGGGAGGACTACCGCCTGGTGCTTGTGCGACGCGGCAGGTTTCGGCGATCGACCGACGGCACCGATGCCGATCTGGACCCGACCATGGCCTACCTGGGCGCGCCCGGTGAGGAAGAGCGCTTCGCGCACCCGGCCGGCGGCGATGTCTGCACGTCGGTCAGCTTCAAGCCCTCCGTCCTCGGACGCCCTCCCACGGCGACGACCGTGTACGTGGACGCGGCGTCGATCTCGCCCACCGGCGCCGCCAACGTCTGCCCTGACCCACGTCGACCGCACCATCACCCACGGCCTGCCCGCCTACGCCCACCCAGGCCCCGATCAAGCGCGAGCAGGCGCCGCGCCGGTCTGCGCCCGTGAGGGTGGTGGGCCGTTGGGCCGACACATGAAGAACAGCCGCCTGGTCAGCCGGCCAGGTGTGGGGCGAGGGCGGTGCGGTCGAACGGGCCGCCGTGTGCAGCGGCGTACGCGATGGCGTCGTTGACGGCATCGAGGCCGAAGGCCCGGACCCGTTCGGGGGCGAGGTCCAGGGTGCCCGAGGCGAGGAGCCGGATGATGCCGGCGTTCGCGGTGCGCGGGTACATCCACTGGCCGCGCACGGTGATCGAGTTGCGCATGATCCACGGGTACGGGAGTGCGAGGTCGTCGCCACCGAGCATGCCGATGCCGCCCATGAGGACGACGCGGCCGTACTCGCGCACGGTCATCGCCGCCGTGCGTGCCGCCGAGCTGGGTGCGCTCGGTGGGAGCAGGTCGATCACCATGTCGATCGGGCCGTCGGCCGCTGCGGACATCGCCGCCCGGTCTGCGGCCTCGTCCCCGGTCAGCGGGACCGGGCGCACCCGCGGGCCGAACCGGTCGGCGAGGAGGTCGAGCACGGCACGGTTGCGGCCCGGGGCGACCACGCGGCCCGCCCCCATGGCGAGCGCGACCGCGACCGCACTGCTGCCGAGGTTCCCGGTGGACCCGCTGACGAGCAGCGTCTCACCGGCTGCGAGCCCGCCGGCGAGCAGCCCGCCGTAAGGGATGACGTGCACGCCGAGCGCGGCCCAGCGGGCCGGGTCCTCCCCCGCCGCTGCGGGCAGCGGGTAGACGTTCTCCGTCGGGACCCGCATGAACTCGGCGAACGATCCGTCGTGCAGGTACCGGGCGAGGCGAGCGCCGCCCTCGCCGCGGGAGCTCCAGCCCTGGAGCGTGATGTCGGGTGTCAGGGCGTCGTCGCGCGAGCGCACCGTGGAGTCGCACCACACCAGGTCGCCGGGGCGCAGCCGGGTGGCGTCCGGGCCCGCGTGGACGACCCGTCCCACGCCGCCGATCCCGGGCACGACGGGAGGGACCAGGGGGTAGTTCCGCTCGCCGCTGAAGACCTCGGCCGCGTACGGGGCCACGTAGGCGGCGAGCACCTCGACCACCACTTCTCCGCCGCCCGCCTCGGGGTCGGGCACCTCCCGCACCGTGAGCGGGGCGCCGAATTGCGTCAATACCGCTGCTCGCATGTGCTGACCTCCCAAAGTCCGTCTGTGTTCGTCGAGATCGACACTAGGAGTCCGGCAGGCATGCGGGAAGCGACGATCTGGCATCTGTGGTATGCGTACGACGCATGGACATCTCCAGTACAGGTCTGCGGGTCCTGCGGCAGATCGCCGAGTCCGGCAGCTTCACCGCCGCAGCCACCCGGCTCGGCTACACACAGTCGGCCATCTCGCGCCAGGCCGCCTCCCTCGAACGAAGCGCGGGCACCGCCCTGTTCGAACGCCGCTCCGACGGGGTACGGCTCACCCCCGCGGGTCTGACCCTGCTGCGTCACGCCCGCACGATCCTTGACTCCGTCGCGGCAGCCGAGCGCGACCTCACCGGCACCGCCCCGCAGACCGAACTGGTGCGGCTCGGGGTGCTCCTGAGCGCGGGCGCGGCGATCCTGCCCGCCGCACTCGCCCGCCTCGCGGCAACCGACCCACACATCACGGTCACGACGATCGAGGGCACGACGCCCACCCTGAGCCGGGCGCTGCGTGCTGGCTCGATCGACCTTGCCCTGCTGACATCCCGTCCGCCCCACCGTCCCTCGGACGGGGAGTCGCCGCGCCTGCACGTCGAGACCATCGCGGACACCGAGTTGGCCGTCGCGGTGCAGTCGACCGGAGAGTTCGCCGGCCGCGCCACCGTGCACATCGACGAGCTGGTCGACGCCCCGTGGATCGCCACCCCGTCATCGAGCTCCGAGCCGCTGCTCGGCGTCTGGCCCGGCCTGCCCGGACGGCCGCGGATCGTCCACTCAGCGCGCGACTGGCTGACCAAGCTTCAGCTGGTCGCCGGCGGCTTCGGCGTGACGACGGTGCCGTCCCAACTCTCGCCCGCGCTGCCGTCCGGGATCAGCCTGCTGCACGTCGAGGGTGCACCCCCCGAAATCCGCCGGGTGCTCGTGGCGCGCCTCCCTGGCCGCCCCGCACCTGCGATCACGGCCGTCACCAGAGCGATCACCTCGACCACCTGATACGTGCTGCCGGGCCGTCGGATCCGGTGCCGTAACTCGTCCGGAACCGACACCAGTGCGGCCACCAACTGACGCTTGGTCGGAACCGGCAACACCAACGGGCTCAACTCCTTCGCGGCACGGTCCCGCTCGCACGTCGGGCACTCCAGCCGGTCCGGACCGGCCTTCTCCCACAACTCCAGCTCCGGGCCCGCCTTCCCGCCGATCGAGCCCCGACACGTCCAGCACGGGCACAGCGCAGCGTTCGCGGTACGGGCGGTCTCCAGCTGTTCTTCGGCCTCCCGTTCCAGGCGCTCCTCGCGGTCGTGGTGGCAGGGCCGGCAGCGGCCGCCGGGGCGGCGGGTCCACTCCTGGCTGCCGTACACCCAGGTGCTGTCCTCCTCGGGAACGTCGCCGCAGTCGATGCAGGCCAGGGAGTTCATCAGCTCCTGGTGGGCCTTGTGCTGCTCGTCCTCGCGGGCGGCCTGGCGCTGGTCGTAGGCGGCCCGGTTGTTCGGGTTGTCGAATGCGTCGATGAGGGAGTGCCGGCCGGGGCGGCCGAAGCGCCACCACACCGGCCCGAGCGGCCCGTGCTCGGCCGGCAGCTCCAGGGTGGTCACGAACGATGGGCACGGCGTCGTCGTACTCGCGCCACCCGTCATCGTCGTTGTCGTGGGTGCGGATGGTCCACCAGCTACCGCCCCAGGCGTCGCGCGCCGAGATCGTCCGCGCGATCCCGTCGTACGTGGGCGGATGGGTTCATCGACGCGGCTCCAGTTGGTGGACCTTGTGTGCGTCGCGCAGCAGGCCGGGCGCCAATCGGCGGTGTATCGTGCCGATCTACAGCGCGCTGGCCGCGGTCTGGCGGCACCGGGAAAGTTCTGTGCCGGGCCAGCCGGACCTGCCGGAGCCGGTCGCCGCGACCACCGTCGCGCGTCCGCCCTCCTTCACCTCCCGCACCGCGGTCGCCACCGCGTCCTTCTGAAACCAGTGCAGCGGCAGCGGATTCGCCACGGCGGCGCCGGACGGCTGCGCCGGGACGGCCGGCGTGCCGGTCCGTACGTCCTGCCCAGCGGTGGCGGTGGTGGTCTACACGGCGGGTGGATCTCCTTGGGATGCTGGGACGGCGAGACGGTGCGCTCGGGGCTGTAGGAGGGTCAGGGCCGGCGGCCTCTCCCCGGGGCCAAGTCATGGACGGGGAGAGGCCGACTGTGACTGAGCGCTTCAGTTGGCGAGTTGAGCGTTGACTGGGGGGCGGGACCGGTCTGGTCGCGTACTTGCTCGTTGGGTGGTCTTCTGGTTCCTTACGAGATCCCTGCCCAGGCGGTCGAGCGGCTCGGGGCGACCGAATGTCGGCGTTTCGACCGGTGTCGTGCCGTCGCCCGGCGGTTGGGGATTGCTGGTCAGGCGAGTGCCGTGCGGGCCAGGGCGCACAGTTCGGCGCGGTCGTCGATCACTTCCGTCGGGACGCTGTAGTAGGTGCGCACCACTATCTCGCGGCCTGCGGCGTGGTAGGTGAACGGTGTGGCCCCGGCCTTCTCGTAGGAGGGGCGGGCCGAGCCGTCGACGCGGAGATAGAGGGTGTCCATCACGATCGCGAACTGGATGGCGTGGCTGCGCAGTGCCCAGCCGCCGAAGTAGCGGTGGACGGTGACCTCGCCGAGCGGCGCCAGCTGATCTGCCAGGTGCTCGGCGAGGCTGCGGGATCCGCTCACGCGGGCAGGAAGAACCCGGTGATGTCGGCGAGCCGGCCGTCGCGGTGGAGCGCGGTGCTCACGCCCGCCATGGCGGGCTCGCCCTGCTCGCCGAGCTGGGTCCACCGTGCGAGCGACCGGTCGTGGTGCTCGAGTACCTCGTCGATGTGGAACCGGTGGCCAGGGAAGGCCCCGGCGAAACCGGCCATGTAGGTGGCCAGCTCGGTCAGCCCGCCGACCTCCGTGCCCGGGTCCCGGTAGGCGACGTCTTCGACCGCGACCGCACCGAGTGCGGCAAGCCGCTCGCCAGGGTCGGCCGACCAGCACGCGGCATAGTCCGTCCAGAGCTGCTGTGAGTCACTCATCGCTGTCCCTCTTTCTCGGAGCCGATCGACGCCATCGCGCCGTCGGTGATCGTGTGCAGTTTCGTGACGGGGGTGCCGGCCCGGACCAGCACCAGCAGGCCCTGATAGAGCGCCAGCAGATGGGCTGCCGAAACCTCGACGTCCAGATCCGCGGACAGCAGGCCCAGGGTGCGGGCGCGCGTCAGTGCTTGGGTGAAGCCGGACTCGATCGTCTCCAGCCCTCGGCGAACCGCGTCGGCGGCCTGCGGAACGGTGAAGGACTCCACGGCGGTGTTGGTGAGCAGACATCCCGGATCGGGATCGAGGCCGGTCTCGAACGTCGAGGTGAAGAACGACCGGATGCCTGCCACAGGGTCCGCCGGTTCGAGGAGATGGGCCCGGACGCGGCCCTGCACCACCTGGTCGTTGTAGGCGTCCAGTGCCGCGCAGAACAGGCCGTCCTTGCTCTGGAAGACCCGGTACAGGCTGCCGGGGTGCAGCCCGGTCGCCTCCTCGATGTCCCGCAGTGAGGCCCCGAGGTAGCCGCGGCGACGGAACAGCCGCATGGCGGAGGCCAGTACCTCCGCCCGATCCCAGAGCTGCTTGCGTCCCACCGACACTCCCATAGTTGAACGATCGATCACAAAAATAGCATGCCGGCCCGCCCTGCCGCTCCCATGGCTCCGCCAGACCCTGCACCAACCGATCCACGAGGATCGCAGTCCCCGGCAATCGGGACTGAGCACGCGACCTTTCCTGGGGCACACCGACCCGCACGTTCGCGGTGAAACACCTTCAGAAACAACGAACTTGCGGCGGAGTCGCTGACACCGGCTGGGAGCCGACCCGGACGTACGAGCATCTCGACCGGCTCGAGCGCGACGTCGCCCAGCCCGCCGGGATCCCCCTCCTGCGCGCGTGTAGGCCACCCCGAACGAGGGCAGCAGCCGTTATCTGCGCAATCACTTCCCCCTGCTCGACCTATCCAGCCCCACCGACGCCGGCCGTGGCTGGTCCCGCGCCAACTCCCAGCGCGACATGTGCAACCACGGCTGGGAGAGCACCACGAAGTCCGCGCGCATCGGCTGCCCGTTCCACGACGCCGCCGCCTGGTGGGAGCTGCCCGACTACCACCGCGCTGAGTGGGCCGACGCCCACATGCTCAACCCGCCCGCGTAGCGCCGCTGCGGCACTCGAGGCGGTGCACGGCGTCGACCTCGACCCCCTACGCCGCGCTCCTGACCCGGCTGCGCCTGGTGGTGTGTGACTGAGCGTTCCACTCGGCGGATGTGCACTTGATTCGGCGGGGCTGGTGGCGGGGGGTGAGACTGTCAGTCGCCGGGTCGCGGCCGGTCGATGAGGTAGAGGTAGTGGGTCCGGTCATCGGCCGGGTTGTCCGGCTCCAGGTCTCCGACCCCGACCCGGTGCAACCCAGCCCGCTCAAGCGTTCGCCATGAAGCGCGGTTGGCTGCCACCACTGGGACGAGAATGCACGGGGCGGCCGGGTGTTCGGCCCAGGTTCGCACGATGGCGGAGTGGATCATCGCCGTCCCGATGCCCTGGCCGGTCTGGCGGGGATCGCCGATCAGGTAGTCGATGGTCATCGCGCCATCAGGTACAGGGACGATGGACGCCAGCTCGGCCAGGTACTCGGGGTAGTCCCGCAGCCGTGAGCGCTGTACCAGACCGACCGGAAGGCCATCGAGGAATGCGAGGAGATCCTCCGAGGGCTCCTCGCCCCGGGCAGCGGGGCCGAAGTCGCGCGACACCGCCTCCGCCGTTGTCTCGTGATTCCACCAACGCTTCACGTGGCGCTGCTGCAGCCACGTCCGCAGCAGCGGGAAGTCCCGCTCGTCGATCCGACGCCACGTGATCACCATAAGCCCGCTCCCGGAATACTCCGCCGCGCCTGCGCACTTCCCTAGGAGGCTACGTGCGGCGCCGGCAAGTCCCAAGGCCCCCGCCAACCCAAGCGCTTCATCCGCCAAGTGGAGTGCTCAGTCACATGGTGATGGCCTCGGCAATCCTGCGCGCCGACGGAGGACGCCGGGGACGGGCCGTGCCCAGGCCGTGCGAGGCCGCTCCGCAACTCGGGGCCGGACAGGACGTCAGAGCGCCGTAGTGCCTCGGCAGAGGCTGTTTGTGAACAATGCGCGACAAGACAAGGAGGCATTTCGACAGGGTGTTTGGTGTTTGGGAGCCCTCTCGACATGTGGATCACGACCCACTACTGAGCCGTTCAGGTGGGTGACGTGACGGCGTGCCCGTGATCGGCAGAAGAAAACTGAGCCAGCCCGATCGGGTGACATGAGGCCGGTGTTGGCGCGGGCGTCTCGGACCGTGGGGAGCAGGCGGATAGGTTGAGCAGCGACTACTGGAAAAGTGATGCCGACGAGGCCAGATCGCCGGCCGCCGCAGTCCACTCGCAGCAGGGGAGCGCCACCATCAGCATGGACGTTCTCTTCGTCACGAGCGTGGCGGTGGTCGTCGCCGACCCGCCGCAGAGCCGCAAGCTTTTCATCGAAGCTCTCGGTCTCCCCCTGGAGGGGGAAGGCAACGGCTACTACTCGAGCGGGAACATCCCTGGCAGCAAGCACTTCGGCCTGTGGCCGCTCTCGCAGGCAGCCGAGGCATGCTTCGGCATGGCTCAGTGGCCTGCCGACCGGGTGGTCCCGCAGGCATCGATCGAGTTCGAGGTGGCGAACGCGGAAGCCGTCGCAGCCGCCGGTGCCGAGCTTCAGCGCGCGGGCTTCGAGCTGGTGCACCAAGCCCGCACCGAGCCGTGGGGGCAGACCGTGGCCAGACTTCTCACGATGGACGGCTTGATCGTCGGCATCTCCTACGTCCCCTCATTGCACGACGACCAGCCAGCCTGAAGGGGCCGTCCGTGATCCCTGCCGTCCTGGACGGGCCGGGCCCGGCCGGGCCGTCCAGGGTCCCGCCGGGGGCGAGGTAGGCGAGGAGGCGCCGGTACGAGCGGTTCCAGTCCGGCTCCAGGCGCCACAGCTCATCCAGCGCGTCCAGCTTGGCCGGCTGGGCGGGGGTGAGGAATCTACGATTTCCGCGACAAGACCGTCGGGCACAACAGCAGTGGAGCGAGGAAGACACGCATCAAGGTCGTCGTACGCCACGGCAGGGTCGTCACCGCATACCCGTATTGACAGCAACCCGCAGGTCACCATGGGACTGGATGTCTTCTGGCATTCGGAACGCCCCGATCCGACCCGATGGGAATCACTGCAGAAGACCAACCCGACACCGGCTGAGAACCCCTCAAAGCCAGGGAGAACACGGCCCGTGCGGCCAACGACCCGGGCCCGACACCCGACATGACCTGCGAATCATCCCGAGATCGCTTCGCGAGCGGTGACGGAAGGGCGGGTGGCCGGGCGCCGGGGCTCGGGGCGCCAGGTGGCGATCAACGCGGCGGCCAGGAGCAGTTCGGCGATGTCGCCGCCGTAGTACATGATCTCGGCGCCCGTCTGGACCTGGGGGACGGGGGCGTGGATGTCGACCCAGAATCCGCCGTACATCAGCTGCGAGATGACCGCATGGGCCGCGATGGCGACGCCGAGGTAGACCAGCCGTGCGCGTACGCCGGACCGGGAGGGGGCGGGATCGGGGCCGGCGATGACGTGGGCGAACAGGTACCCGGACAGCAGGAAGTGGGTGTGCAGCAGCCAGTGCGCTGCCGGGGTGCTCATCGTCGCGTTGTAGAGGGGGGTGAAGTAGAGGATCGCGAGGCTGCCCGTGGACAACGTCAGTGCGACCGCGGGGTGGGTGAGGACGCGGGCGGGCGGGCTGTGCAGCACCGCGGTCAGCTGCCTTCCCCGGGCTGCGGGCAGGGTGCGCAGCAGGAGGGTGACGGGGGCGGCCAGGACGAGCGCGAGCGGTGCGTACATGCCGATGAGCATGTGCTGGGCCATGTGGCCGCAGAAGTTCTCATGAGCGAAGGGCGCCAGGGGCGGCAGCAGGGCGGCGCCGAGCAGGGCGGTGCCGGTCAGGAAGCTGGTCGTCCGCAACCTGCTCCAGCCCAGGGCTGGGTTGCGGCGGCGGGCCCGGCGAGCGAGGAGCAGGTAGGCGCCGATGGAGGCCAGCAGGACGAGTGCGGGCGGCAGCCACTCCAGGATGCTGCTGCCCGCGTCGTGCCCGCGAGTGGGCATGTCATGGTCCATCAGGCGCGCCGACCCTCACTCCGCCCGGCCGGGGTGCCCGGGTCGAAGGTCTGGCCGCCGCGTTGGAGCAGGTACCCGCCGATCAGGAGCAGGCCGCCCAGGATGAGGAAGCCGGCGTCCCACCAAGCCTGGTAGGGGCCGTCGTGGACGTGGTGGATGCCCAGGATCTGGTGGTCCAGGAGTCCCTCCGCCAGGTTGAACAGCCCCCAGCCGGCGAGGATCCATCCCCACAGGACCCGCGAGGTCCACACCGCCCGCCGATTGTGCGTGACGCGGGAGTACAGGATGGCAAGGCCCGTAAGGACGGCGATCCAGCACACCGCGTGGAAGATGCCGTCCCACACGGTGTTCATCTCCAGTCCGGAAACCGTGTGGGGGTTGTAGTACTTCACCCCGATGCGGTCGTGGTTGGTGCTGCTGAGCATGTGGTGCCACTGCAGCAGCTGGTGCAGCAGGATGCCGTCGACGAACCCGCCCATCCCCACGCCGAGCACGATGCCCGGGAACCGGATGCTCGCCGGCTGTGCCATGCCGGCCCTGGCCTCGCCCATCGTGGTGGCCATCACCCGTCTCCGCTCCTGGTGCTGGGACTTCGCTGCCTCAGCCGCAGGTTCCCCTCTCTGCCGCACCCATGCTCGTGTGAGCCCTCCATCCGGCCCAACCGCAGCCGCGGCCTGGGATAACGCCATGGCGTCCTTCCGGTGGAAGCAGCCCGTCATGTCTCGTTCGACGGCGTACCGGGGCCGGGCGCGGGTTGGGCCGTTGCGAGTGCCCGCTCGAGCCCGTCGAGGATCAGGTCGAGCCCGAATACGAACTCGTCGCCGTAGTCGTAGCCGGGGCGGAGCACATGCCCGACCGTCAGCTCGGCCAGGTGCGGGTACTGGTCGGCCGGGGCCTGCGCCAGGATGGCCTGCGCGAGTTCAGCGGTGTCGGCGGGAGTGTCGAACGGCAGGCCGCGCTCCTGCAGGGCGAACCCGTAGATGTAGCTGTCGAGTGCCGAGTACGCGTGTGCGGTGAGCGCGAGGGAGAAGCCGGCCGCGCGGAGGCAGCCGAGGACGGCATCGTGGTGGCGCAGCGTCGCCGGACCGGGCGAGGCCCGCGATTCCATCAGCCCGATCGCCCAGCGGTGGCGGGAGAGTGTCGCGCGGACCGACATCGCCCGCCGGCGCATCGCCGTCTTCCAGCCGTCCTCGCCGGACGGCAGGTCGATCTCGCTGAACAGGATGTCGACCATGCCGTCGAGCAGGTCGTCCTTGTTGGCCACGTGGGTGTACAGCGACATGGCCTCGACTCCGACCGCCTGGCCGAGCTTTCGCATGGTGAGCGACTCCAGTCCACTCTCGTCGGCCAGGGCGACCGCGGCGCGTAGCACTCGGCCGCGAGTGAGCGGCACACGGCGCGCCCGGGCGCGCGAGGCGGGCGGGGTCATCTGGAGTCCTTCCGTCGTCGATCTTGACAACCTTACGCCGTAAGGACAACCTTACGGCGTAAGGGTCGGCTGCACCGAAGGAGAACACATGAGATCGATCGTCCAGGACCGGTACGGGCCGCAGCCCGAGGACGTCCTCCGGCTCGCGGAGACCGCCATGCCCACGATCGGGCGCGACGAGGTCCTGGTGCGGGTGGGGGCGGCCAGCGTGGACCGGGGCACCTGGCACCTGATGGCCGGCCTGCCCTATCCCATCCGGATGGCGGGCTTCGGCGTCCGCCGTCCGAAGAGCGCCAACCCCGGTCGCTGCCTGGCCGGCACGGTCGAGACGATCGGCGCGGAGGTGACCGGGGTCGAGCCGGGTGACGAGGTCTTCGGTGTCTGCGCCGGCTCGTTCGCCGAGTACGCGAGCGTCAGGGCGGACAAGCTCGCAGCGAAGCCGGCGAACCTCACCCTCGGCGAGGCGGCCGCCGTGCCCGTCTCCGGACTGACCGCCCTTCAGGCCGTGCGCGATCAAGGCCGGGTCCGCGCCGGGCAGAAGGTGCTGGTCGTCGGCGCGTCGGGGGGCGTCGGCACCTTCGCCGTGCAGATCGCCAAGGCGTACGGAGCCGAGGTGACGGCCGTGTGCAGCACCTCGAAGCTCGACACGGTCCGCGCGATCGGCGCCGACCACGCGATCGACTACTCCCGGGCGGACTTCGCCGACGGCCGCGAGCGCCACGACGTCATTCTCGACATCGGCGGCACCCGCCGGCTGTCGGATCTGCGCCGTGCCCTCACCCCCACCGGCCGGCTCGTCATCGTGGGAGGCGAGACCGGGGGACGGTGGCTCGGCGGCATCGACCGCCAGCTGCGGGCGCACCTGCTCTCGCCGTTCGTCGGCCAGACACTCGGCACCTTCGTCGCCTCCGAGAACGCCGCAGACCTCACGGCCCTCGGCGGCCTCATCGAGTCCGGCAAGATCACACCCGTCGTCGACCGGACCTTTCCGCTCGACGGGGTCGCCGCAGCCGTCCGCCACCTGATGGACGGGCGGACCTGCGGCAAGCTCGTGATCACCGTCTGAAGCGCCCCCGACCGCCGACGGCCCCCACCATCAGCCGGAGCGGGCCACCCCGCAGCACACCGACGTCAGCGAACGCACCGCCGACGACCGCAGGCTCACGAAGCCCATGCACGAGAAATGCATCCTGCCCCGTGCGTGCTCCGTACCGACTCCGGACCACGGCCGAAGCGGGCCGGGCGGGCGGCCGGTTTCGGCGGGAGTCGCCTCTTGCGCCGGCCGATGGAAGGCAGACTGGAGGCAGGACCCGAACGGTGGTGACGCGACCCATGGGATTGACCAGTCACACACTCCTCGCACTCTCGGCGATGACGGCGGTGCTGTCAGTGCTCGGAACGCTGTGGATCTGGCCCCGCCTCGCCTACCGGAGCTGGCCCGCCGTGTTCGGCCGACTCGCCACCGTCGTGACCACCCGGTACTGCTGCTCTGCACGCTCGGTCTGCTGGCGAACGACTACTTCGTGTTCTACAGCAGCTGGGCCGACCTCCTGGGCCACGACCGCGGACCTGCCACCATCCAGGGCTCCGGCCCATCTCCCGCCACGGGCGGCACCAACGCCGCCACCGCGGCAGCCGGCCTCCAAGTGCTCGGCCATGAGGACGTGCCTTCCACCGGCGGTCTGCGTCAGGACCCGGCCCAGGTCGGCAGGCTCGACCGGGTCCGGATCCAGGGCCGCTCCACCGGCCTGTCCACCGACGGGTACGTCTACCTTCCGCCGCAGTACTTCCAGGACGCGTCCAAGGACAAGCACTTCCCAGCTGTCGTCGTCATGACCGGCTTCCCCGGCGATGCCAAGAATCTGATCACCAAGCTCCGCTACCCGGCGATCGAACTGCAGCTGATCAAGAGCGGTGCCATGCAACCCACCATCCAGGTGCTGATGAGGCCCTCGCCATCGATGCCCCAGGACAGCGAGTGCGAGGACGTTCCCGCAGGCCCGCAAGCGCAGACATACTTCACCACGGACGTGACCCAGGACATCAGAGCGGCCTACCGGGTCCTCTCCGGTCCCGGCAGCCTCGGGGTGATGGGCGACTCCACCGGCGGGTACTGCGCACTCAAACTCGGCATGGAGCACCCCGACGTGTTCTCCGCCGCCGTGTCACTGTCCGGCTACTTCAAGGCAGCCGAGGACCTCACCACCGGCGACCTGTTCGCGGGCAGCCAGCAGCGCCGCGACCAGGCCGACCTCAACTGGCGCCTGGCCCACCTTCCCGCGCCGCCCGTCGCCGTTCTGCTCGCCGACAGCAAGGAGGACGGCAGCACCTACGCCGACTCGCGCGCGTTCGCCGCCACCGCGCGCCCTCCGATGACCGTCGCCCAGGTGACCGTCGACACCGGGGGCCACAACTTCACCACCTGGGTCCGGCTGCTGCCCCCCTCCCTCAGCTGGCTCGGCACCCACCTCGCCGCCCCCGCGTGAGCCGGCCCTGGCCATACGGCCGTTTCGGGGTTTGAGAGCTGCGTTTTCGCTGGTCAGGCGAGAGGGATCGGTGGCTTCGGGCGTGGTGACAGGCCGAACCGTCACTCCGGTGGAGAGCCCGTCGGCCGCGCAGGGCCGGGGCGGGCGCCGTAGACGGGGTCGAAGCCCTCGGCGGCGACGTGCCGGCGAGCGGGTTCGGCCGCGTCCAGGACCTCGGCCGCCGTGAACTCCCCGCACGCCGCCAGCTCGCGCACCAGGACAACGGCCTGCGCCGGGTCACCGCGCCATAGCTCGGCGACCTTGTCACCGGCGCCACCCTCGCCGCGCTCGTCCGCCGGGCCTGCTCCCGTTCCCGCGCGACCGCGGTCGGCCACCGGGCCTCGCCCTCGGCGGCTGCCTCCAGAAGAGGGCCGGCCGATATTGCCCGGCGTGCCGCCGCCGGTAACTGACGGTCCGTCAGTTAGGTTACTGACGACGGCAGCGAGTGTGAGGCCGTATGCGTGGTACCTCACGGACGCGGATGCGGACCCCCGAGGAAAACTCCTTCGCGTGTGAGGCCGCCATGCATGGGCGGAGGCAAGAGGTGCGCGGTAGCGCCCTGGCACCCCCGGCCGAAATTGAAGGTTGGATCATGCGTAGCTGCTTGAGCCATAACTTCTGCGGCCCACGACGCATGCATAAGGGCAATAATTTCATTCAACCTCCTCACTTACAGGAGTCCAAAATGCTTCTTGGTGCCGCTGTAACCGCTCTGTTGAAGTCCCTCGGCATTCTTCTCGGCACCGTCATCGCGATCCTTTAACGTCAGCCAATCCTGACCAATCGCGTTTCCGCGGACGAGTGTGTTCGCGTAAGGGATTGGCGGGCCTCCTTCTTGTGGGGCTTACTTCCCCGACAGTCAGCGCGTCGCCGGGGTCGGACCTCTTGCGGGAGCCCGCGTGCCGGTCGCGGTACCGGGCAGCGGCCATCGAGTGGAACACCTGCCGCCGCCGCTTCGCCGCCCCCAGAGTGGCAGCACCCACGAGGTCTCGACCGAGTGAAGGACAGGCCAGCCTGTGGGGCGGCGGGCAAACGGCCCCTCAAGCGGCCGGCGGTGCTGCCCCCTCTTCTGCGGATGGGGAGACCTGAGCCGAAGCAGCTGACGCCGCACCATCCGTGGGGCCGGCCCGGGCCGGGCGGGAGCCAGGGTGCCTGCGACTACGGCGCGTCTGGTGCATTCCAGCCGGTCGCCGAGAATTGGATCGAGGCGGGGCTGGAGGTGACCGAGACGACTTTGACCAGGACGACCGCCTTCGGGAGGGTCGTGAGCTCGCAGTACTCGTTGCCGGGGCGCAGCTCGGTCAGGTTGACGTCGAGGGTGTTCTTCGGCGAAGCGGCGGCGGCGTCTTCACACGCCTTGACGTCGGGCTGGCCGTTGACGGGTGCGGTGTGACCGTCGAAGCGGATCTTGGCGGGGGATCCGATACAGCCCGAGAAGAAGCTCAGGTCCGACGTCTGGCCGTAGAACACCCGTGGGCCGTCCGAGGTCGAGAGATTGGCTGAGGCCGGGACGCAGCCGCCGCCGGTCGCCTTCTTGTCGCTGACCGTGAACGTCTGGTCGGTGTAGAGCGGGGCGCCGGCCTGCGCGTGCGTGGGATCCGGCTTCGGGACGGCCCACGTGGTGAAGGACCAGTCGAGTTTCACCGGGTCGTTCGTGGACGCGTTCGTGAGCTGCATGAGGACGACCCGGCCGGCGTCCTTGTCGTCCTCGCAGAACTCGTCCCCCGCGGCCAGGGACCGCAGGCTCACCGCAGGGAGAATGGAGCCGTCCCGCTTCGCCTGCTCCACGGCCTTCTGGCAGCTCTCCTGAGTCTGTGTCCCGGAGACCTTCGTCACCCCCGAGTGGTCGAAGGTGATCTCCTGGGTCATGCCGGAGCAGGGCGGCGCCCAGCTGATCCCCGGCGGGCGGATGCTGCCTTCCTCATGCACCTCCCTGACAGCCAGCCTGGGCCCGGTGTCCTCGAGGGTGATGTTGATGACGGTGGGACAGCCCTGTTCAACGGCCCAGACGGCGCTGAGCGACGCGGGCTTCGCGGAGTACAGCAGGCCGGCCGCGGGCGAGGTCGACGCCGTGGCGGCAGTGGTGGCCTCCGTCTGCGGTGCGCTGGTGGCGGAGGGAGCGTTCTGGTCGCTCGAGGTGGACGGGCTGCTGCTGCAGCCGGCTGATGTGAGCAGAAGTACGGCGGCGCCGCACACAGAGGCGATGCCGCGATGCCGACGGGTGCTGATCATCGGTTCCCCCAAGTGCGCCGAGTGACAGCCTGGTGACTAACGCCCGCAAGCTACCAGCCGCGGTTTCCCCGGACAACGGTCTCTCGGACAACACCCTGACGCGGTGCCAGGTGCAGCAGCTCAACGGCGCCGTGGTCGGCTGTGGAGAACAGGGGGAGGCGGTCTTCGGCGTCGACGAACGTGCCATCGACCATGACGCCCCCGTCCGGACCGCCGATGCCCGTCCCGCTCGGTGGTGGCGATGCGGGGCCAAGCGGACCGGCCTCGCGGACCAGGCCGTCACCGAGGGCGGTGTCGAGGTCGGGATCGCCGAGGCCTTCGGGAGAGAGCGCGCTGGGCCGGATGTCCAGGACAAGGCGCGGCTCCGGCGGTGCGGCCGTGGTGTGCGTTCGACAGCGCGGCTCCGGAGCGGCCGCGGTCGCCGAATCTATGCAACGGGGTGTCAAACGGTCGCTACCTTCTGCGATATGAAAGAGATCACCACCGCGGCTGCCCCCCTCCATGCTGCAGGCCCGCCCTGCGGAGCCGCTGTCGGAGACACCGCTCCTCGGCAGGAAGCTGTGGTACGCGGCGTACGGGTCGCACATGCACGCGGACCGGCTTGCTCACTACATTGTCGGCGGCAGGCCGCCTGGCCGCGCCCGCACCTACCCGGGCTGCCGCGACCGCCGGCCGCCCGCACGGACGCTACCGGTGCTGCTGCCCGGCGCGCTGTACGTCGCCCTGGAGTCGAAGGTGTGGACTGGCGACATGGTGGTGTCATCCGCACAGCATGCCGCGCGAAGCCTGAAAAGCCGGGCCGAGGCGGCGCGGTGACACCTTCAGGTTCCCGGCGCACCGGGTGCCGGGAACCCGTCAGGGGGCCGTGGACAGGCGGGGGTCGTTCGCGTAGACCGGGTTCCCCTCGCGTTCGTACTGCGACAGCGCCAGGCCCATGCAGAAGAAGGTCGGCGCCCACTCCCCCACGAAGATCCCCCACCGGTCGGCGCGCTCCACGCCCGCCGCCTCCGCCTTCACCGACACCATCCACGAGACGACCGACAACCCGATCGACGCCATGCCCGCCAGGTAGGCATGCTCGGACTTCACACCCGCGTCATGCAGCTTCTTGATGATCATCACAGACCTCCAGGGGCGGTTTCGGCACCCGGTCATGACGCCTGCCCGATCATCCGCGTCTCACGCGGTGCGGCGCCGAGGTCTCGCCCGGACGGCAGGCGCGCCCGTCACGGTTCGCCGTTCGCATGCGCACCCCCCCCGGGCCGTCTCGCCGCTGGCGGGCCCGGCGGGCTGCTCCAGGGCGTCCAAGTCCGACACGCCGAGAGTGACCGAGCGTGTCGGTTCGGCTACTGGTAGGGATGGGCTGTCCGATTCGGAATGGAGCCCGCATGACCATCCTCACTGACGACGGCGTCCCGCCCGCCCCCAGCCCCAGCCCTCCCGCCGACGCACGGATCTGGGCCAGGCGGGGCAAGGTGATCGTGGACTGGCTGACGACGACCGATCACAAGAAGATCGGCAGCCTCTACCTGATCACATCGTTCGGATTCTTCCTCGCGGGCGGCGTGATGGCACTGCTGATCCGCGCCGAGCTGGCCCGGCCCGGCCTGCAGATCCTGTCGACCGAGCAGTACAACCAGCTGTTCACCATGCACGGCACCGTGATGCTGCTCATGTTCGCCACGCCGCTGTTCGCCGGCTTCACCAACTGGATCATGCCGCTGCAGATCGGCGCTCCGGACGTCGCCTTCCCCCGGCTGAACATGTTCGCCTACTGGCTCTACCTGTTCGGCTCCCTCATCGCCATGTCCGGCTTCCTCACCCCCAACGGGGCCGCCGACTTCGGCTGGTTCGCCTACACCCCCCTGTCGGACGGCATCCACAGTCCGTGGGTGGCCGGCGACATGTGGATCATGGGCCTGGCGTTCTCCGGCTTCGGCACCATCCTCGGCGCGGTCAACTTCATCACCACGATCATCTGCATGCGCGCACCGGGCATGACCATGTTCCGGATGTCCATCTTCACCTGGAACGTCCTGCTGACCTCGGTCCTGGTCCTGCTGGCCTTCCCCGTCCTGGCCGCCGCGCTGCTCGCCCTGGAGGCCGACCGCAAGTTCGGCGCCCACGTCTTCGACCCCGCCAACGGCGGCCCCATCCTGTGGCAGCACCTGTTCTGGTTCTTCGGCCACCCCGAGGTCTACATCATCGCGCTGCCGTTCTTCGGCATCATCACCGAAGTCATCCCGGTCTTCTCCCGCAAACCGGTGTTCGGCTACAGCGGCCTGATCGCCGCCACCATCGCCATCGCCGGCCTCTCGGTCACGGTCTGGGCGCACCACATGTTCGTCACCGGACGGGTGCTGCTGCCGTTCTTCTCGTTCATGACCTTCCTGATCGCGGTCCCGACCGGGGTCAAGTTCTTCAACTGGATCGGCACCATGTGGAAGGGCTCGCTGAGCTTCGAGACGCCGATGCTCTGGGCGGTGGGGTTCCTGGTGACCTTCCTCTTCGGCGGTCTGACCGGGATTCTGCTGGCCTCCCCGCCGATCGACTTCCACGTCTCGGACTCGTACTTCGTCGTCGCCCATTTCCACTACGTGGTCTTCGGCACCGTCGTCTTCGCGATGTTCGCCGGCTTCCACTTCTGGTGGCCCAAGTGGACCGGCAAGATGCTCGACGAGCGCCTCGGCCGCATGTGCTTCTGGACGCTGTTCATCGGCTTCCACACCACCTTCCTGGTGCAGCACTGGCTCGGCGCCCAGGGCATGCCCCGCCGCTACGCCGACTACCTCGCCTCCGACGGCTTCACCACCCTGAACACCCTCTCCAGCATCGGCTCCTTCCTCCTCGGCCTGTCGATCCTGCCGTTCCTCTACAACGTCTGGAAGACCGCCAAGTACGGCGAGCGCGTGGCCGAGGACGACCCGTGGGGCTACGGCCGCTCCCTGGAATGGGCCACCTCCTGCCCGCCGCCACGGCACAACTTCGTCACCCTGCCCCGCATCCGCTCCGAATCCCCCGCCTTCAACCTCCACCACCCCGAGATCCCCGACGAACTCCAGGACGCCGGCCGCCAGGGCGGCACCCTTGTCAGCAGCGACGACCGCGGACACTCCACCGATGGCTAACCCCCAACCCCAGCCCCGCCGCCCGCCACTGCCCGCTCCCACGACCACAGCACGTGACGAAGCCGACCAGGGCACACGAAAACTGGAGGGCTACCTGTACTGGCAGGCCGAAAAGGTGCGGGCCGCCCAGGCCGCCCGCACCTTCACCAGCCTGCTGCCCTGGCTCACCACCGCCCAAGCCGACGAAGTCGAACACCACTACATCCACACCGACCTGCAGAACACCCGCCGACACCTCGAACACCTACGCACCCACATCACCACCACCCGCGCCCAGTACGAAGCCCGCTACCACCAACTGCGCACCCGCTGCACCGCAACCGCACTCACCGCCACGGCCATCGCCCTCGCGAGTACCGCCTACACCCTCCTGCACACACGCTGACCACCAAGCAGAACCACCGATCCCGACCGGGGCGCATCCGCCCGAAGGCCGACCCACCAGACGGTGGCGGCCGGGCAGGCGGACGCCGCCAACGTCTGCGGTGGGGCGGTCGGCGAGTACACCGCTTCCCTCCTACTCGACCAGCCGTTCCCGTCAAGACACAGAAAGGTCCAGGCCCCTCTCGGCGAACCGGGACTGCTGGCGGCAGCGTGCCGGCGCGCCTTCGGGGTAAGCGGTGCACCTGACCGCAGCCGGATCGTTGGCAGACCACATGCCGAAGAACGCCGTTGAGCTGATCACCGCGGACCACCGCGAGGTGGAGAAACTGTTCGAGCGCTTGCGGGCGGCCGGCGAAGACCCGGTCGCCGTGCTTGACCGGGTCGGGGCCCTGCTGACGCCCACTCGCGGGCCGAGGAGAAGTGGGTGTACCCGGTCGTCACCAAGCAGGCGCCCGGGGAGAAGGCACAGGTGGCCCACGGCCAGGACGAGCACGAGCACGAGCAGGCGGAGCGCCTGATCGAGCGCCTGCAGGCCACCGATCCGGAGCCGAAGAAGTTTCGACGCCCTGGTCGCCGAACTCGTCGAGGCGGTCAATCACCATGTCGAGACCGAGGAGGCCGAGATCCTGCCCGCGCTGCGGGAGGCGGTGGATGAGGAGAGGCTGCGGGAACTCGGCGCAAAGTTCCAGGAGCGGCGCGAGGAGGCGCTCGCCGAGGCGCAGCGGGAGGCGGCCGAACGCGACGGGCCAGGACGGTACTCCCGTCAGGTGGGGCTCGGGGATGGCGGCGTGGGGCGGGTGGGTCATGGGCCTTCCAGGGTGAGCTGGGTGGGGGCTTTCCCGGTGCTGTGGGGCTTGGTGCGGCTGCCGGGTGGCTGGGCCGGCCGTAGGCCGTGGGCGTGGGCGAGTTCCTGCACCTGGTGGTGGATCCGGTCCTGGTACCACTGGGGGGCGTAGGCGCCGGCGGCGTAGAGCTGCTGGTAGCGGTGGACCAGGTGGGGGTGGTGCTGGTGGAGCCACTGGGTGAACCATTCGCGGGCGCCGGGGCGCAGGTTGAGCACCAGCGGGGTCACGGAGGTGGCGCCGGAGGCGGCGATCGCGGCCACGGTGGTGCGCAAGTGTTCGGGCTGGTCGGCGAGGAAGGGGATGACCGGGGCCATGACGACGCTGCACTCGAGGCCGTGGTCGGTGAGTGTGCGCACTGCCTCCAGGCGGCGTTGGGGGGCGGGGGTGCCGGGTTCGAGGGTGTGCCACAGGTCGGGGTCGGTGAAGCCGGCCGAGAAGGCGATCTCGACGTCGGTGACGGCGGCGGCCTGCTTGAGCAGGGGCAGATCGCGCAGGATCAGGGTGCTCTTGGTCAGGAGCGAGAAGGGGTTGGCGTGGTCGCGCAGTGCCGTGAGGATGCCGGGCATCAGGCGGTAGCGGCCCTCAGCGCGCTGGTAGCAGTCCACGGTGGTGCTCATGGCGATGTGCTCGCCCTGCCAGGCGGGCGCGGCAAGACGGCGGCGCAGCAGTTCGGGGGCGTTGGTCTTGACCACGATCTGGGTGTCGAAGCCGAGGCCGGCGTCGAGGTCGAGGTAGGTGTGCGTCTTGCGGGCGAAGCAGTACACGCAGGCGTGGGAGCAGCCCCGGTAGGGGGCGAGGGTCCACTGGAAGGGCATGCGGGAGCGGGAGGCGGCCGGGATGCGGTTGAGGATCGACTTGGCCCGTATCTCGTGGAAGGTGATCCCGCGGAAGTCCGGTGTGTCGAACGTGCGGGTGGTCACCGTCTCGGCGTCGAAGAGGGCCGGGTCGCCGGGGCGGGTGGTCAGGTGGTCCCAACGCACGGGGTTCTCCTTGGGGGATGGTGCGGTGACGGTGGGTCGTGACAGGCAGGCCGGGCGCGTTCAGGTGGCCGCGGCGCGCTCGGCCCGGCGGGCCAGGAGCTTCAGGTGGGCCCGTACGTCGGGGTCGGCGTCGAGGGTGTAGTCGGCGTCGATGGCGGTCAGGAAGGTCGCGATGCGGCGCAGGCTGTCGCCGGAGAGATCGACGGTGCAGCTGTGTTCGTCGAGGGGGGTGATGGCGCCGAGGATTTCGCCCCGGGTGCGGGCGCGCACGGTCGTGGCCGGTGCCTGGACGGTGGCGATGGCCCGGTAGCGCGCGGGGGCGCTCGCGATCCGGCTGATCACGAACGCCGCCGGATCGGCGGCCGGCAGCTCTCGTGGCGGGGTGCGGTGGCCGGTGGGGGCGGGGTCGGTGAGCCGGTCCAGGCGGTAGACGCGCCAGTCGGCGCGGTGGGTGTCGTAGGCGACGAGGTACCACAGGCCCACGGCGGTGACCAGGCTGTGCGGCTCGACCCGGCGAGGAGCCGTGGTGCCGTGGCGCGTGGCGTAGTCGAACGTGAGGATCTCGTGGTCCCGGCAGGCCGCCGCCGCCACCGCCAGCACCTCCGGGGCCACCGCGGCGCGCCGGTAGGGGTGGCGCACCGCGGTCACCGTCTCCTGCAGGGCGGCGACCCGGCCGCGCAGCCGGGCGGGCAGGATCTGTTCGAGTTTGGCCAGGGCCTGCAGGGCGGTGTCCTCCATGCCGGCCAGCCCGCCGGCGGTGGCGGTGCGCAGGGCGACGGCGACGGCGATCGCCTCGTCGTCACCGAGCAGCAGGGGCGGCAGGTCGATCCCCGAGGTCAGGCGGTAGCCGCCCGCATGACCGGGATCGGAGTCGACCGGATAGCCCATCTGGCGCAGCCGGTCGACGTCCCGGCGCACCGTGCGAACGGTGACCTGAAGGCGTTCGGCGAGTTCGGGGCCCTGCCAGGTGCGGCGTGTCTGGAGCAGGGAGAGCAGGCGCAGCAGGCGGGCGGGGGTGTCACTGGTCACGCCTCACACTCTGCCCGCGTTCCAGGACAGGTTCTGTCCTGGAAGCCTCCTAACGTGGAACACATCGAGCGAAAGTCCACATCAGGTGACAAAGGAGACCAGTCATGGTGAAACCGATCCCCGACGGCTACCCCCGCATCAGCCCGTTCCTCGTGGCCACACCCGCCGCCGAGGCCATCGCGTACTACAAGGACGTCCTCGGCGCGGCCGAACGCCTCGTCATCCCCCAGCCCGACGGCAAGATCAACCACTCGGAACTCCAGATCGGCGACTCGGTGATCTTTGTCGTCGACGAGAACCCCGACTGGAAGATGAGCGACCCTTCCCGTACCGGCGGCACTCCCGTGCCGATCCACCTGTGGGTGGAGGACGTGGACGGCGTTTTCGCCCGCGCGATCGCAGCCGGGGCGAGTGAGGTCAAGCCGCCGGCCGACATGTACCAGGGAGACCGGGCCGCGGCGTTCACCGATCCCTTCGGCCACACCTGGTGGGTCGCCGCCCGCATCAAGGAATTCACCGCCGAAGAGATGGACCAGGCCATCGGCCACGCCCTCGGCGACGCCTGAACCCACCACCGAGAACCAGCGGAAGCAGAGGAAGACGACCATGACGCACTGGCAGAACACGGCATACCAGCTTGTCATCCCCTGGATGGCCGTCACCCCCGCCGACGAGGCGATCCCCTTCTACCACGACGTGTTGGGAATGACCGAGCGCACCCGCATCGAGGCCGGTGGCAAGCTCATCCACTCCGAGCAGATGATCGGCGACAACGTCATCATCATCAGCGACGAGATCCCCGAGATGCGCGTCCTCAGCCCCCAGAGCACCGGCGGCACCCCCGTCACCCTCTGGATCCAGGTACCCGACTCCGAGGCCGTCTTCGCCAAGGCCGTGAAGGCCGGCTGCACACCGACCTTCCCGATGACGACCATGCCCTACGGAGACCGTGCGGGCGGCTTCACCTGCCCCTACGGCCACAACTGGTACGTCGCCAGCCACATCGAGGACGTCTCCCCCGAAGAGCTCCAGCGACGGATGCAGAACACACCGGGCATCTGACCCACAGCGATCGACACGGCTGTCGGGGGTGTCGCCTCACCCGGCAGCCGCACCTCTACCCGAACACCGCGGGCCTGACCGCCGGACGGATCCGGGTCGGCCCGCGCCCGACTCTCCCAAACGGTCCTTCGCCCGAGCAGGATCCGACAGGGTCGCGTGGAGACCACGGACCCCAGGTGCGGTTCGCCGAACTCGTTCTCACTCAAAGGCGGGTTCGGGGTACTGCTTCGATCAGGGGGTGCCGGCCCGGGCGGCCGAAGCGCCACCAGACGGGCCGAGCGGGCCGTGCTCGGCGAGGAGTTCCTGCCTGGTGGCGACGACGGGAGTCGAATGGACGGCGCGCGAAGTCCGAGGGCGAGGATCGGGTTGTAGTCCGGACGGGCGCCGACGGGGTGGCCGGCGAGAGAGCAGGCGCTGACCGCGACGACGCCCCCGGGCGGCGCGGGTGCCGGTCGAACGCGCGACGCAGGGTGCCGGCGCGTCGGCTATTCGCTGGATTGTCCCGGTGAGATCTCATTCGCCGACGATTGATTGCCGATGGTGCAAGTGCCGCGGCCGCGGCCGCGCCCACCGTCGCAGCACAGGAGGCGATAGAGCCTGGGTGATCCCACCCGCGGTCAGGCCCGCGGCCGATCTCTCACTCACGGAGGCTCACCATGCACATCGCCAGACGGCGGCCCTCAGCCCTCACAGTGCTGCTGGGCCTTGTCTCCGCACTCCTTCTGATCGGCCTGCCGACAGCACCTGAAGCTCGTGCAGCCGCCAAGCTCAAGCACCGCCCGATCGTCTTCGTTCACGGCTACCATTCCGATTCCGGTGCGTGGAGCGGGATGATCGGCTACGCCCAGTCCTACGGCTACAACTCGGACGAGCTCTACGCCTTCGACTACAGCGCTGACACTCCCGGCGACACCTCCATCACGACGCTCGGCCAACAACTTGCCGCCTACGTGAAAAACCAATCACTCACCGAAAAGTCCCCCGACGGAAAGATCGACATCGTCGCCGAATCCATGGGCGGCCTGGTCGCCCGCACATACCTCAAGAATGAGGGCGGCACCTCCATCACCAAGTCGTTCGTCTCCCTCGCCTCCCCGCACCACGGCACCCTGGCCGCCGGCCTGCCGGGGGACCTGTGCGGAAAGGTCGTCGACAGGCAGTGCAACGAAATGGCCGTCGATTCCGACTTCCTCAAGAATCTCAACTCCGGCAGCGAAACACCCCCGCCCACCCGCTACGCCACCTTCCGATCCAACATCGGCGACGAACCACTCAATGCCGTCGACCTGTGTGACGGCGTCGTGTTCAACGGCCAGACCTCCGCTTTGCAAGGCGCCGAGAACTACACCACCACCTGCCTGGCCCACGGCAACTTCTCCAATGACGACTGGACACGCGAGAAGTCCCTGGACTTCCTCCAGGAATCCACCGGGCCCGGCCTCAACGTCGACCTCACCCCCAAAAACGTCAGCACCTCCTGCAACTCCCTCCGACAACTCCAAGGCCCGGGCAATTGGAACGAGGCCTGGGTCCAGATGTGCATGACCGCCCATGGCCGCGGCCCGACCGCGACCGCCGAAGCCGAGATCCGCGTCCGCGGCTGCGGATTCCGTCGAACGGATCTCAAGGACCTCAACTACGCGGGAACCCCGAGCGCGTGGGCGCAGTGCTCCTTCGAGAGCACCATGCAACTCGTCAAGAACAGCGCCGTCATCCAATCCGGGCCACTCAACCAGAGCATCACCGCCCGTGCCTTCAACCTCCCCTACACAAGCCCCGACGCCAAGGGTGGAACCGCCGAGTACAGCGCCAAGCTGGTCGACTTCAAGATCACCGCCGACGGCAACACAGCCGACAACCAGGCCATCAAGCGACAAAACTGGTACGCACCCATCGTCTACGTCTCGTAGCGAGGGCGTGCGGGTGCCCAGACCACCCGGGACCAGCGTTCGCTCGCAGTGGTGTCACCCCCGACGTTGACGCCACGACACCGGTTCTCGCCCGCGTCCGGACTCATGAAGGCCCCGTCCCGCCGGCCGCCGCGTGCGCGGGGGGTGCGTGGCGTTGCGTGGCGTTGCCGGCCGGGGCGGGGGTCCCGGCGGCTCGGTCAGGTGGCGGCCCGCGGCAGCCGGCGGACGGGCCGGACGGCGAGCAGGGCGAGGGCGCAGCCCAGGGCGACCACGGCCCCGAGGAACAGCAGTCGGTGCACGCCGAGGAGATCGCTGACCGGCCCGGCGACCGCCTGGCCGAGCGGGACGGCCAGGATGGATCCGGCGATCTCGTACGCGGCGACCCGGTTGAGTTTGTCCTCGGGGATCTGGGTCTGGACGGAGGTCGCCCACTGGACGCCCCAGAACGCCCATCCGGTGCCGCTGGCCAGGTAGCCGAGCATCAGCAGCGGCACCGGCGGGACCAGCGCGGCGGACAGCGGCATCAGGGGGAAGAGCAGCATCGCCACCGCCCCGCCGAACAGCGGACGGGCCGGGCGCAGCCGGATCGCCACCAGGCCGCCGAGGACGCAGCCGACGCCGAAGGAGCTCTCCGCCCAGCCGAAGGCGGCCTTGCCGTGGGCGCCGATGATGGAGGCCGCACCGACCGGGGTGATCGGGCCCCAGACCGAGACGCCGAGGACCCACCAGATCAGGATCACCGACCACAGCCAGGAGCGGGAGCGGAAGGCCGTCCAGCCCTCCCGCAGGTTCTGCAGGGTGGAGGCGGTGCGGTCGGGCTCGACGTGCGGCAGCCGTAGGGCCGCCAGGCAGAGCCCGCTGACGACGAAGGTGGCCGCGGTCGCCGCGAAGACCGAGGCCGGGGAGACCGCGGCGACCAGGGTGCCGGCGAGGGCCGGGCCGGCCATCGTGGCGACGCCCTGGCTGACCCTCAGCACGCCGTTGGCCTGCTGCGGATCGGCGGCGACCCTGGGCACCAGGCTGGTCAGGCCCGGCTGGAACATCGCGGTGGCGAGCCCGCCGAGCACCGAGCCGACGACGAGCAGCCACAGCGGCGGGTGGCCGAGCCAGAGGCAGACCGCGAGGCCGGCCTGGACCGCGCAGCGCAGTGCGTCCGCGGCGATCATCTGCGGCCGGGGCTGGAACCGGTCGGCGAACACCCCGCCGAACACCACGAACAGGGCGAACGCCCCCATCCAGGCGCCCAGCGCGACGCCGACGGCGCCCACCCCGAAGCCGAGGGCGAGCATCGCCACGGTCGTCGCGACCGGGATCATGGTGTCGCCCAGCACCGCCACGGTGCGGGCGGTGAAGTAGAGCCCGAAGTTGCGGGTCCACAGGCGGGCGGGCGGGGCGGGTGGCGCGGCGACGGTCGCGGCCATGGGGCTCCTTCGGGAGGGCGGTGCGCCGCGGGTCGGCACGGGTCGGCGGGGGCGTCGTGGCGGGGGGTCAGAGGTCGAGCTCGACCCGGTAGGCGCGCAGCCAGGCGTCGATCTGAAGGGCGGTCTCCAGCGCGGCCCGGCCGACGCCCTCGACCAGGGCGTCCGCGCCGTCCCGGGCCACCGCGGCCCGCAGCGCCGGGGCGAGCAGCGGGGCGACCGGGCTGTCCGGGTCCAGCGCGACCCGGGCCAGCCGCTCCCGCAGCACCCGGTCGTAGCGGGCGTCCCGCAGGTTGGGGTACGGGGTCTTGACTCGCATCGCCACCGGGTCCGGCAGCAGATCCCTCATCGCGGCCCGCAGCAGGCTCTTCTCCCGGCCGTCGAACGCCTTCATCGCCCACGGGATGTTGAAGGCGTACTCGACCAGCCGGGCGTCGGCGAACGGCACCCGGATGTCGAGCCCGGCGGCACTGCCGAGGCGGTCGAGCCGGTCGAACAGGACCCGGGTGTGGCGGGTGTGCGCCAGGTAGGTGACCTCGCGGTAGCGGGCCTCGACCGGGTCGTCGACCGCGTCGGCGGCGGCGATCTCGGCGACGGCGGCGCTGTGGCAGTCCCGCTCGTAGCCGGCCAGGTCGAGCTTGCCGAGCAGTGCGGCGTCGAAGACGACGTCGGTGCCCAGGAAGCGCGGGCGGCCCTCCGCCACCCAGGGGAAGGTCGGTTGGGCGATCCACTCGGGCAGCCGGTTCCAGTTGTAGCCGCCGAAGACGTCGTCGCCGCACTCGCCGGACAGCGCGACCGCGGCGTGCCCGCGCGCCTCGCCGAACAGCAGCCGCAGTGAGGCGTACTGGTCGCCCTTGTTGATCGGGAGGTCGTAGGCGGCGAGCACGGAGGCCCGCAGCCCGGGGTCGAGCAGGTCCAGGCCGGCGAGCGAGATCTCGCCGTGCTCGGTGCCGGCGTGCTCGGCCATCAGGCGGGCGTAGTGGTGGTCCTCGTTGCTCCGCGCCGCGGCGCCGTCGGCTCCCGCCTCCTGGTCGTTGACGGCGAGCGAGCGGATCGGGCCGCGGCCCTGGCGGCGGGCGAGGGCGGCGGCCAGCGCGGTCAGCGAGCTGGAGTCGAGGCCGCCGGAGAGCAGCGAGCAGGGCAGTTCGTCGCCGTCCAGGTGCGGGGCGACCGCGGCTTCCAGGAGGGTGCGGACGGTGGCGACGGTGGTGTCCAGGTCGTCGGGGTGCGCGGCGACCCGAAGCTGCCAGTAGCGCCGTTCGGTCGCACCGGAGCGGCCGACCCGCAGCAGCGCGCCGGGCAGGACCTCGCGCAGGCCCCGGAACACCGCGTGGCCGGGCACCCGGGCGACGGAGAGGATGTCGCGCAGGCCGTCGGCGTCGAGGGCGGGACGGAAGCGGGGGTGGGCGAGGACGGCCTTGGGTTCGGAGCCGAAGAGCACGCCGTCGGGGGTGGGCGCGTAGAAGAGCGGTTTGACGCCCATCCGGTCGCGGACCAGCAGCAGTTCCTCGCGGCGCGGGTCCCAGAGGGCGAGCGCGTAGCTGCCCTCGATCCGGGTGACGAACTCCTCGCCCCAGGCCAGGTACGCCTGGAGGACGGCCTCGGCGTCGCCGCCGGTGACCGCGCGGTGGCCGGTTTCGGTGAGCCGCTCGCGCAGCTCACGCGGGTTGGTGAGGTGGCCGGCGAAGGAGAGGACGGCGCGCGGGCCGGTGTCGCCGGGGGCGGTCAGCGGCTGTGGGTGCGGGTCGCGGGCGGTGCGGCGGTGGCCGAGGGCGGCGTGGGCGGAGCTCCACAGCCCCTCGCCGTCCGGTCCGCGCCCGGCCAGCGCGGTGGTCATGGCCCGGAGGACGTCCGGCCCGTCCGCGGTGTCATGGGAGAAGGCGACCCAGCCGGCTATTGCGGACATGCGGTGCTCCATGGGGCGGTGGCGGCGGATGGGGGTGACGGGGGTGCGCGGGCGGCCGGCGGCGCCGGACGGGGCGCCGCCGGACGGGCTAGCGCGGGTCGGGGACGGTGTAGTCGCCGTGGATGTCGCAGGCCCACCACTGGGCGAGGGCGCGCATGCTCTCGCGGAGCACCGCCGAGGCGTGCCAGTGGAGTTCGTTCTCGATCAGACCGGTCGCCATGGTCCAGCGCTCGACCGTCGGGTCCTGGACCCACTCCCAGGGCGTGCGGCGCGAGACGTCGGCCAGGAGCCCGGCGAGCTCCTGCTCGTCGAAGGCCGCGGAGGCGACGTTGAGCACCGGCTGGGCGGGCGGGGCCGTCAGGACGGCGCGCAGGGCGTCGGCGAGGTCGCGGTGGTCCAGCACCTGGTGGCGGCCCAGCGGGTTCAGGGAGAGCGGGCGCCGGGTCCAGGCCAGGTTCACCCACCGCACCAGCGGGCTGTCGGCCGGCGCGTAGGGGCCGACCGGGTCGGCGAGCCGCAGTACCTGGACGGGGACGCCGTGCTCGGCGCCCCAGGCGCGGGCGGTCTGCTCCTCGCGCCACCAGGCCAGCGCCACCTGGTCGGCGGGAGCGGCGGCCGGAGCCTGCTCGGTGACGGTCCGTTCGCGGCTGCCCCGGTAGACGGCCGAGGAACCGGCGTAGACCAGGCGCTCCACCCCGGTCTTGGCCGCGGCGGCGAGGACGTCGGCCAGCAGGCCGTCCTCCTCGGGGCGGCCCAGGTGCACCAGGTAGCGGACGCCGTCCAGGTCCTCGGCGGAGGGGCGGACGGCCGGGTGGCCGGGGTCGTAGCCGGTGTCGCGCCCGTCGCCGTGTCCGGTGCCGTCCCCGGCGCCGTCCCCGGCGTCGTACCCGGCGTCGGCGAGCAGCCGGGCCAGCTGACGGGCGAAGGCCGGGTGGCCGCCGGTGACGGCCGCCCGGGCGAGCGGCGCCGGGCGGGGCGTGCGGGCGGCCGGGTCCGTGCCGGCGCGGCGGCCGGCGGCGAGCGCGGTCAGGGCGACGTCGCGCACCGCGGGGGCCATGGCGAGCAGTTCGGCGGCGGTGAACTCCTCGCACAGGCCGCCGGGCCCGAGGGTCTCCATGACGGCGGCGGCGACCCGGGGGTCCGGCTCCGGCGCGTCGGCGGTGACGGTTCCGAGGGCGAAGGCGGTCAGCCACACGGCCCGGCCGGCGCCGTCCGGGAGTGCGGCCGCGGCGTCCGGACCGGCGGCCCGGAGGGCGGCCAGGCAGGCGTCCAGCAGGCCTTCGCGGGCGAGGTGCCGCTCGGTCTCCAGGTACTCCCATTCGGTGCCGCGGAGTACGGCGCAACGGGCGTCGCCGTACTGGTAGAAGGGCACCACCGGGAAGCGCGGGCACGGCCCGCCGGCGTCCGCCCGGCCCGCGCCGCCGGTGAACAGGGTGGCCTGGCGGAAGCCGTGGTAGGTGTTGCCGGCCAGGCTCGGCAGGTCGTCGTGCTGCACCGTGCTGGGGGTGCAGAAGCGCACCGGCATGCCGATCGCGTTCAGGTAGCGCTGCACCACCACGTCGTACGGCCAGCCGCCGCCGTGGGCCTCCTGGTAGGCGGCGTACCCGCGGGCCGCGTCGGCGGGCAGCATCAGCGCCTGGCAGGGCACGTGCTCCTGGAGGGTGTACGCCCAGGGTTCGCCGGTCAGCGCGGCGAGGCGGGCGACGGCGCCGTTGCGGGCCTCCCAGCCCGCGTAGAGGGCGATCGCCTCGCCGGGGGCCGCCGCGGCGGCGCGTTCGGCGTGCTCGTAGAAGCCGTCGGCGAGCACCACGTCGTCCTGGAGCACCAGGTGGTGGGTGGCGTCGGGCGCCACGCAGGACCAGGAGAGCGGCGCCACCCGCAGGGCGGTCGGGCGGCCGTCCGGCTCGGGGTCCATGACCACGCGCACCCGGCCCCGGGGGTCGGCATCGGCGAGCCGCCGGGCCTCCGCTGCGCGCCTGGGGTGGCTCATCACCGCGCCGCTCAGCCGCACCTGCGCCGGCTCCTCGCTGACATCCTGTTCGTTCCTGGCATCCATCGGACTACCTCACTGTGGGGGGGCGGGGATGGTGGGGACCGGTGCGCAGGGGTCAGTCGGCGGTCCGGTCGGCGTCGGTGTTGCGGACCTTGCGCTCGTTGACGTTCAGGCCGTGGTCGGCGCCCTGCTCGCGCTCCAGCCGGACCATCGCCGCGGGACGGTAGTTGAGGATGTACGCCCGCCGCACCCGGTCGCTGGTGTTGCCGCGGGAGTAGTGCAGGGTGCTGCCGGAGTGCGCGACGCCCTGCCCGGCCAGCACCGGCACGGCGGTGGCTCCGGCCTCGTCCTCCGAACAGTCGCACTCGATGTTCTTGCCGTCGCTGGTGGGGCGGTGCGGGCGCAGCGGCCGGGTGTGCGAGCCCTTCACGTACCACATGCAGCCGTTGTCCGGCCCGGCGTCGTCGAGGGCGACCCAGATCGAGACGGCCCGGGTGTCCGGCAGGTCGATCCAGTAGGCGGCGTCCTGGTGCCAGGGGGTCGGTACCGCGGTGTGCGGCGCCTTGTGGATCAGCATGTCGAAGTCGAGCGTCGCGTCGTCGCCGATCAGCGCGCGGGCGAGGGCCAGCCCCCGTTCGTGCAGCGGCAGTTCGAGGATCGGCGGGTGGAGGGCGGAGGGCCACATGATCTGGGTGATGTTCTCGACGCCGGCTTCGACGCCGTCGGCCCGCGGCGCGTGCGAGCCGAGATCGGAGCGCTTGTCGCCGCTCTCGATCTCACCGGCGAGGAACCGGTCGTAGATCTCCCGGTACGCCTCGGTCTCGTCCTCGGAGAGCAGGGTCCCGGCGAAGACGAATCCGTCCTCCTGGAATGCGGTGGCCAGATCGAGGTGGGCGTTCACTGTCATGGTTCGGTCCTTTCCCGTGGACGGTCCCGAGCGGCTGGAATTCGCCCCGGTCGGGGCGCGCGAGCATGGCGGAGCACGGCGGGGAGGGGGCGATGTCGCGGCCGCATCTCGGAATCCGCTGCCGCTCCGGTCGTCGGACGGCATGCGCTCCTGGTTCCTCAGGGGGCGGTGTTCAGCCCGCGTCGGCGATCCGCAGCCGGTCGCGGCCCTCCACGCCGCGGCGGGCGGCGGCGTCCAGGACGGCCAGCATCCAGGCGGCCAGGTCGCAGTTGGCGCGGTCCGCGGCGTCCTCCCAGAGGCCGCGGCGGGCCTGGGTGACGGCGAGCCTGAGTTCGACCGAAACCGGTCGTGCGCCCGTGCCCGGCGTCGTGGCGGCGCGGATACGACGGCGGAGTTCGTTGCGCGACCAGCCGCCCTGCTGGGCCCGGTCCAGCCAGTTGTCCTGCACTTCGGGATCCAGCGAGGCGACCTCGGCGTGGTGCTGCATGCTCAGGGCCGGCCGTCGGCGGGCGGGTGGGAACTTCCGGGCGATCCAGGCGTAGTTGCGCAGGGTCTGGTAGTCGAGCGCGGTTTCGTCGACGGCCCTGCGGTAGCGCTCCGGATACCGGTCCTGACCGTAGACGAGCCAGTCGCCGAGCCACCAGGTGACGGAATCCGCGGCGGCCCCGAGGTCCTGGCCGATGCGGGTCCACACGTCGATGGGGAGCCTCGCCGGGAGAGCGAGCGAGGTCTGGTCCCGGGAGAGTTCGGAGTTCCGCCCGGCGCGCCTTGCCGCGGTCCTCACACGATCCTGCCGATCCGCCCCTCGCATCCTCGCCTCCCCGTTGTTCAGCAACAGTCGATCAGTCTGGGGAGCGGAACCGTTCCGCTTCAAGGTCTAGACCAGCCATCGGGAACCGTCCGCCCGGGTGCCGGGCCGCGCCGTCCCGTCCCGTCGTCACGTCGTCACGTCGTCACGTCGTCCCGCCGGCGGGACATGGCCGCGTCAGAAACCGCGAGGCAGCCGGGATGCGGCCCGCCCGCCCGTCGCGGGATCTGGCGGCCCGTCGGGCGCCGTGGTCAGAATCGCACCGCCCGGCCCTGCTGGAGGGGCGCCGCGAACTGCCGAAGGAGCCGACGTGACCATCCGGGAGAGCGTCTCGGAGCACGGCCTGACCGTGCGCGCCCAGCACCGGCACAACCCCTACGACCACCTCTTCGACGACGCGGACTTCGCCGGGCTGCTGCTCGGCCTCGGTCTGCGGCGGGCCGCCAGCATCTGGCGCAACCACACCGCCTCCGCCGGCGCCGCGCCGCGCGAGCCGTACCCCCGGGCGAGCATGGGCTTCGTGCTGCTGGACCCGACCGCCGGGCCCTGGGTGCCCGAGGCGGAGGCGGTGATGGCGGTGATCACCGTCGGCGAGGACGCCCAGCGCTTCCTGCCCAGGGCGGCGGCCAAGGCCGCGGGCCACCGCCGGCTCGGGCGCAACTACGGCGAGGCGGTCCTGACCGATCCCCACCTGTGCGCCGGCGGCGGGTTCCGCTACGGGCACTCGGCGGGGATCCGCGGCCAGATCGTCGGCGCCAGCTCCCAGTCGACCGACCAGGACCTCTTCGAGGCCGGGCGGCTGGCCACCGAACTGGTCGACGCGATCGCCGCCGCGCAGCTGGCCTGGGAGGAGCGCACCGGCCCCGGCGACTGGTACTCCGCCGACGACGCGCCGCACCCGGTCTACCGGGAGATGGTCGCCTTCGCCCTGGACCGGGACTGAGGAGGGTCCGGGCGCGTCAGAAAGCCTCGTCGGGGATGTCGACGGCGGTGCGGTCGAGGCTCTCCAGCGGCCGGAACCGGAATCCGGGTTCTCGTCAGACGAAGAAGGCGTTCATGCCGGGGACGTCGGACAGGTAGGTCTCGATGTCGGCGATCCGGCCGTCGCGCAGGCGGCAGACGGTGGTGAGGTACTCGTCCAGGACCGCGTCCGGGCGCTGGGCGGTGTTGTGCAGCGACAAGGCCATGTTCTCGCGGCTGACCAGGACGTGCAGCAGTTCGAAAGAGACACCGTAGGAGGCGATCTTCCGGGCACGCTCGACCACGGCGTCCGCGCCGAGGACGGTGCCGCTGATGGTGTTGTCGCCCGGCAGGGTCCAGGTGGCATCGTCGTGGAGCAGGGAGCGGATGGCCGACCAGTCGCCGGCAGTGAGAGCGGCGTGGAAGCGCTGGCCGAGGTCGCGGGCAGTGGTGGTCATGGCAGTCCCCTCCGGAATGATGGCGAGAGCCCAGCTAAAGCAGAGCGATTTGCTTTAGCGAGAGTAGCGCCCCTCCGGGACTAAAAGCAATCCGCTCTGCAATAACCTGGGAGGCATGAACGCCGACACCCCCGCCAAGCGTCCAGGCGGCCGCAGCGCCCGCGTCCAGACCGCGGTCCACCAGGCGGTCACCGACCTGGCCGCCGAGCGCGACGCGGCCCAGCTGACGATTCCCGCGGTGGCCGAACGCGCCGGGGTCAACCCCACCACCATCTACCGGCGCTGGGGCACGCTGCAGGCCCTGCTGGCCGAGGTGGCAGTCCGGCACGGAACCGACGCCCAGCCCCCCTCCAGCGGCGATCTCCGCACGGACCTCGAGGCCTACGCGGTCCGCACGCTGGCCGATCTGACCCGCCCCGGCGGCATCGCCTTCTTCCAGGCAGAGGTCTCCCCCGACATCGACGAGCGACGCAGCGGCCTCCGGGAGTGCCTGCAGCGCGCCACCGCCGGCCTCGACGCAGTCCTCGAAGCCTCCCGTGGCCGGGGCGAAACACCGCCCTCGCTGGAACGGCTGCTCGACCGGATCGTCGCCCCGCTCTACTTCCGTGTCGTCTTCTCCGTGCCGGACACCGACGACGCCTACGCCCGCACCCTGGTCACCGACCTGTTCGGCGACCCCTCCCGACCGCAAGGCCGACCCTCGACGGAACGCCGGCAGGCGTAGCGCCCGGCGATGACGTCGTGATCACCACCTCGTCCAGGCCGTCGCCGCCCTGCATCCGCGTGCCCGGAAGGCAGTTCGGTTGACCACCGATTTAACTGCAACTAGCTTGGTTCCAGTTGATCGGTGGAGACGACAGGAGCAGGAGTTGGCGGGGCTCAGCAGCAGGAGCGCGGTGGCGATTCACGCGCTTGCGATGCTGGCGCACCGGCGTGGAGGCTCGTTGACTTCCGCGGAGATCGCGGACAGCCTCGACAGCAACCCAGTCCTCGTACGGCGCATCCTCGGACGCTTGCGAGACGCCGGCCTGGTGCGGTCCACCGAGGGCCGAGGGGGCGGCTGGTCCCTTGCTCGCAGCCCGCGGGACATCACGCTCTATCAGGCGTACGCCGCCGTCGAGGAGGGCCGGATCTTCTCGCGGCACACCCGTCCGCCCAGTGGGGGGTGCGCGGTCGGACGCAACATCGGCGACCTACTCGACGCCGAGTTCCAGAACGCGGAGCGAGCCTTGGAGCAACAGCTCGGCAGGACGACGATCGCCGGCCTGCTGCAGCGGATCCTGGCCTGCGACAACGAAACGAAGGGTCACTGATCAAGCGGTGGCGCAATGTCATCCCGCGCCACGGCACAGTTCGTTGGGGCGGGTGTTCGGGCCCTCCCGGCCCCGGCTCCCGAGGCCTGCGGCCGGCGTCCGGTGGCCGGCGGCCGGCGGCTGCGCGATGCGTGCATCGCGGCCCGAACACCCACGTGCCAGAAGGAGAGCGATGCCTCAGGAGTCCGAAGCAGTCGTGAGCGCCGAGGCTCGCCGCCGCGCGACCTACGACCTCGTGATCAGGCGGGCACATGTCTTCGACGGCCGCCAGGCGCTCGCCGGTCTGTACGACGTCGCCATCAACGGCGCGGAGATCACATCCGTCTCGGCCGAGCCGCTCAGGGGCAGACACGAGGTGGACGCGGCAGAAGGGTGGGTGATGCCGGGCCTGATCGACACTCATATCCACTTCTACGACGTGCGCGCGGTCTCCGATCCGGCATCGATGCTGGCCTTCGAGGAGATCGGGCTTCCCGAAAAGCTCGGGCTGTTCCTCGACCACGGGATCACCACCATCAAGTCGGTGGGCGATCCGACGGACGGAATCCTGGACACGCGGGCCGAAATCGCCGCGGGCACGCTCAGAGGCCCGCGGCTGTTGGCAACCGGATGCGGCATCACCGGACGCGACGGGCACCCCGCCGCCACGGTCTTCAGCGACAACCCCTGGGCGCGCGAGCGCTTCACAACCGAGGTCGACAGCGTGCAGCAGATCCGCGACCTGGTGCACCACCTCGCCGACCGCAAGGTGGACGCGATCAAACTCCTGTCGGAAGGCGCGTGCGCACACTCCGGCGGACCGACGTACCTCTGGCGGAATCCCGCCTTCCCGGATGCTGTCGAGCTGGAACGGCTCCCCCTCGATCTCCTGCGGGCGGGGATCGAGACCGGGCACGAGCGGGGCCTTCGGGTCACCGTCCACACCACCCAGCAAGCCGCGGCACGCGAGGCGATCGAGGCCGGGGCGGACGGCCTGGAACACGGTGTCACCATCGAGCCCCTCACCGACCACTCACTCATCGACCTGATGCTCGAACACGACATCACCTACACGCCAACCCTCTGGATCGACGATGCCCACCCGGACGCCCGTGACAATCTCAAGAAGGTCGCCGAGGCCGGCGTGCACATCGCCCTGGGCAGCGACACCTTCAGCGGTCGGGGCCTGTTCGGAGCCAACACTCTGGAAGAGGCCGGACTCATGGTGGCGGCCGGGATGACGCCCACGCAGGTGCTGGCCGCAGGCACCAGCGGCGCGGCGCCACAGTGCGCCCGACCCGACCTCGGCACCGTGGCCCCCGGCAAGCGCGCCGACCTGCTCGTGCTGAACGCCGACCCCACCGCGGACATCGGCAACCTTCACGACCTCGGCATGGTGATCCTGAACGGCGAGCTCGCCGTCGACAAGCGCTAGCCGGGTTCGAACGCATCGACGTCTTCCCGCTGAACGTCCGCCACGAGTGCCGCCCCCGGCATGTCGGCCTCGCGGCGCCCCGGCGGTCCTTGGGCGAACGGGTGCCCACGTTGAGCGCCCGTTCTGTTCGGAAGGGCAACGAACTCTACCCTCGGGCTGGATGCGCGGCTCTGGCCGGTGCACCGAGCACGATGGAATCCTGGCGAGTGGGGATCGGTACGTTGAGGACGAATCCGGGGGCGGGCATGTTCCAGAGCGGCAAGCGGACGGACGTTGCCGACGACAAGGCGAGCGGACGGAGTCGGCCGCGCGGCACCGAACCGGCGCCGCAGCCCCTGCAACTCCTGCAAGGCACTGCCGGAAACGCCGCGGTGGTGCGGATGCTCCAGCGCGCCGGGCACCTCCCGGCGGGGAACCGGCTCCCACTCCTCGCCGACGACGGTCGTCAGGACGAGCAGCCGCAGGTGCAACGCTCCACCGTGCACGATGTCCTGCGCTCCCCCGGCCGCCCGCTGGACAGGGCGACCCGCGACGACATGGAGTCCCGCTTCGGCGCCGACTTCTCCGATGTCCGCATCCACGACGACCATGACGCCGGGATCTCCGCCGCCGAGATCGGCGCCCGCGCGTACACTTCGGGAAACCATGTGGTGATCGGCGAAGGCGGGGGCGACCGCCACACCCTCGCGCACGAACTCACCCACGTCATCCAGCAGCGGCAGGGCCCGGTGGCGGGAACGGACGACGGCACGGGGCTTCGGGTCTCCGATCCGTCGGACCGCTTCGAGCGGGAGGCCGAGGCGAACGCGACCCGCCTGATGTCCACGGGTGCGCGGCACACGGCGGAAACGGCGCGGCCCGGCCATGCGGTGAAAAAGGCTGCACAGCCGTCCTCCGCGGCGACCGTTCAGGGCGCCTGGGAGATGCGGGACGGCACGTACCAGTTCGTCGAGGACGACGACTCCGTGTTCCGGGCTTCGCTGCGCGAGGCGACGGGCGACCCGGAGAAGCTCAGGCCGGAGCGCGCCAAGAAGTGGCTTGCGGAGGCCGGCCTGGGTGAGAACGACAAACAGTCGGTGTACTACAAGAGCACCGCGTACCGCTCTCTCGACACCTTCCTGAAGTCAGGGCAGGAACGCGAGTACGGGCCGGGCGAGCAGGCGCGGTTCATGAACGAACTGGCCGCCTTCAGCGCGGGCAAGGACGCCGAGAAGCAGGACGAACTCCTCACTTCGGTCGTGGAGTTGGGCGACTGGATCGAGAAGACGTACCCGCCCGACAAGTTCGTCTACGTCGGGCTGGGGCGCAGCCCGGCCGCTGTCATGGCGCACCTCCAGAGCAGGAACCCCCGCATCACCTACTCGATTCCGTTGTCGAGCTTCCGGCCCGGGCCGGAGGAACCGTATTCGATCCTCGGGAAGGTGCTCACCACCGAGTCGCGGGAGAAGAACTGGTTCGGCCGTGAGTCCGCGGTGAACCGGCCGAGCGCCCCTCCGTCCGAACAGCAACAGGCCATGCTCGACGCCCACTTCGCCGAGTTCCTGCCGAAGGACCTGCCGGGTGAGGTCCTCCTCGTCGACTACACGCAGTCGGCGCAGTCGCTGGTCTCGGCTCAGCACTACCTGCAGCGCTACCTCGGCAGGAAGACGCCTGTGTACGCCCTCGCCCTGCACGAGGACCGGCACGAGGCGCAGGTGCGGGCCGTGTACGAGGCCGTCACCGTCGACGAGGAGGTGCCGACCCCGTACAGCCCCACCGATCTCGACGTCATCGAGGACCTTGCCGACGAACGCGCGACCTGGGGAGAGCGGTTCGCCTCCCGGAACGTGGGGGACAACACCCCGCTCGCGGAAGCGTTCCGGCGGGAGTTGTTCGACGAGTACTCCCAGTACGGCTCCTACAAGCTTCTGGAACAGGACCTCGAGTCGTTCGAGGCGGGGCGGCCCCGCACAGGCGACGAACGGGAGGCCTACCAGGTCCTCAAGGAGGAGATCGAGAAGCTGGACGCTGCGCGCGGCTCGCGTTCCTGACACCTGACGGCCACGACGAGCACGTCGGCCGGACCGCAGCTTGGAGGAGGCCGCACGTGTCGGTGCCGGCCGGGGAGCGCTGGGTGCCGGGCTCCGGCCGTGCCGTCCTGCGACGGGGTGGGCCGTGTCCACCCAGCAGGATCCGGCCGCCGCCGACCCGGTCACAGCCGCTGCGGCGCCCTCTCGTCGGAGCCGTCGGAGGCGGTGCGCGCGGCCCACCCGTCTCAGCCGGCCGGGGGATTCCGGGTTGCTCAACTCTCCGGCAGGAGCGGGGCGAAGACCGCGAACCAGAGGGCCGCGAAGGTGGCCACCGTCATCACGGGCACGAAGAACCGGGTCTCCAGCTTCCCGCCGGTCCGCCGGATCAGCACCAGTTCGAAACGCCTCCGGTACGGCCAGAGCAGCGGCGCACCCCGGCGGGTCAGGCAGTCGCCGAGCAGGTGGGTCAGCGCCCCCAGGCAGACCGTGTAGGGCAGCCAGACGGCGATGTCGGCGAACCGGGCGGCCACCGTCGCCGTCCCCGCGCCGGCCAGACCGACGGAGGTCACCCATGCCGTGGGCCCGTGTCCGGGCGGGTGCAGGTGAAGGGCCCGCACCGCGAGCGCGAAGAGGACGAAGGTCGTGCCGAGGGTGAAGCCCTCGCCGAGGCGGGTGACGCCCGCCCAGGTGCCCCAGCTCGTGAGCGCCGCGAACACCAAGGAGTGGGTGGCGTGGCGGTGGCCTCCGCACAGCCGGGCCACCAGGCGGCACAGGCCCCTCGACAGGGGGCCCAGCAGGTGTGCGGGCGTCGCGTCGTGGTGGTCCAGGTCGGGCAGCAACGCGGCGCCGGCGCACAGCAGCGTGCCGACCAGGACCTCACCCGGCCGCGGCGTCGTACCGAACAGTGCCTGCGGCAGGATCGGTGCCGTCGCGGCGTAGACCAGTGCCCCGCTGATCGCGTGTGACTGGCCCAGCATGACGTCCCGTGCCCTCCCTTCTGCTGTCCCCTCCCGGACGCCGTCCGCTCGACCCGGCACCGGGCCGGGCGGAGATCGGTCTGCTACCCCGCGCTGCCTCGCCCATTCCCGCGGCGCCGGGAGAGGGGGGCCGGCGGGGCGATCATGTACCGGGCGTGTGCGGAAAGCGCCGCCGCCGGTCCTGAAGCTGAGCGTTGCGGGTCAACGGGGACAGTGGGGGGAACGGTGAACGCCGCCGCTGAACGGCGACCAGCGATCGGTCAAGTGACGGCCGGCCGGGAATCGGTGTCGGCGGTGAACTGCCTGAAGGCGCCCAGCCCCGGATCCCCGACGCGCCCGCGGGACCTGCTCGACCGGATCGGCGGCAAGTGGGCGGTCCTCGTGCTGGGTGAACCGGCCGGAACGGGAAGAGCCTCCCGGTTCAGCCAGCTCCGGCAGGCGCCGGCGGGCGTGGGCGAGAAGATGCTCACCCGGACGCTGCGCACACCCTGGAACGCGACGGGCTGGTCAGACGGCAGGCCGGGCTCCTCAGCGCCGAGCCGGAGGATGCCGCCCTTGAGCCGGTGGGGTCCGGGATCACGAGTGGCGCCACTTCGAGGTCTGCGGCGTCGAGCTCGGCGCGCTGGGCGACTTCGCGGGGTCAGGCCCAGGGCAGGCGGCTCGCCGCCTGCCGGACGGTGGCGCGCATCTGCTCCATGGGGCGCTGCTGTTCGCCGTGCAGGGCGTTGAGGACCACGAGGGTGCCGGTGAACACGGGCACGGCCCACTGCGCGCACCGCAGCCGGCGGTGGGCACGGTCGAGGTCCACCGGGTGCTCCTCGGCCCGCTCGCGCTTGTCCGGGTCCGAGGAGGCCGCCAGCCCCACCTTCGCCCCCAGGACTCCCGCCCACACCGTCGAAGCGAGCGCGGCCGCGGTGCACACGGTCTTGGCGACGGTCGAGGCGGCGAGGCCCTTCTGGACCGGGACGCGGGCCGCGTTGACGGCCAGCAGACCGCCCGTGCCCACCATGTGCGCACCGATGGCCACCAGGTTCACCGGCGCCCAGCGCGCCCACCCCGCCGCGGCGACGCGGTCCGCCATCTGCCGGCTGCCGCCCTGCGACGTTGCCGCGCCGTTCAACCCCACCGCCCCCATCAGCGAGCCGCCGAACCACGCGGCGAGTCCCACATCATGCATGCTGCGCACGACGGTGTTGCGTTTCGACATCGTTTCCCTCCGCTCCTCGCCCGAGACGCCACGGGCGGGGCGCCGCCTCCACGCTTCCCGGCGGTGCCGGCGCGCCACCACCGGGGCTGCGCTGTTAGGAGCAGACCGGGACCGTGTCCCGAGGCCGACGAGGGGATGTTCCACGGGGCCGGGCGCCCGGGTCCAGCAGCTGCGGCTGGTGACGTCCCGCCGTCAGTAGATCCAGCCGGTGTAGTGGGTGCCGCCGCTGCTGTTCTTCCCGCTCTCGGTGGAGTAGGAGACGCCACGCAGAGGCGTGTCGCAGAACAACCACACGTCGCCGCTGTGCGCCTGGTAGTCGTTCCAGTCGCCGCTGTTGGAACAGCCGCCGCCGCTTTGGAGCGTGAAGTACAGCCGCTCGTCCGTGCTCGCGCGGGACGTGTCGACCGTCCAGTGCAGGTAGCCGCCGGACCGGTCGGAGAACGTGTTCAGGCACATGCTCACGGTCGCCCCGTGGGTGGTGCTGTAGTACACACAGGTCGTGTTCGCGCTCGCCGACCCAGCCCCTGTCACGAGGCCGGCACCGGCGAGGCCGAGCGCCGCCGCGCCGGCCGCGAGTCGCTTTCCGATGGTCATGCTGATCCCCCTCCCGGCCTCCGACCGCCGGAGGCCCAGCAGCAGTGTGAACACCCGGCCGGCGGGAGCGCAGCCTGCTGACGCCAAGTGATAGCCGCGATTCCTGTTCATCAGCACTTCGCGAGGTGGTCGGCACGCTGGTCGCCCCCCATGGCCGGCTCCCCCGGCGGCTGGGTCTGCCGTTACCACCAGTTCAGGCCGAGGCCGACGCCGGCGTGGGGGGTGTCCTGTCCCAGGCCCCGGCGGATCGCGATCTCCACGGGTGAGTACGCTCCCTCGGCCCGCTCCAGTTCGTACGGCGCGGCCGGCATCAGCGGCGGCTGGGCCATGAAGCGCGGCCGCGCCCCGTGGTGCGGTTGCGCGGCGTGCACCAGGAACGGGTGGCACAGGAAGACGTCGCCCGGGGATCCGGTGGCGAGGGCGAGTGGCCGGTGGTCGGAGGCCGCCACCAGGTCGGGCGCGAGGGTCAGCCCGCTCGCCCCGTCCTCGCCGTACGTCTCCAGCACCTTCGGCACGTCGAGGTGTGAGCCGACCCTGATCCGCGTGGGGGCGTCGTCCTCGCCGACCTCGCTGAACAGGAACAGCATCAGCAGCGCCCGGCCCCGGGAGCGCAGGTTCGTGAAGTACCAGCTCTCGCCCTCCGGCAGGTAGCTGCCCTCGATGTGCCAGCCCGCGTCGGCCGGCTCCTCCTCGTGCGGGAAGCGCAGCGGGAACGTGCCCAGCGAGTAGCGCGGCTCCCAGCGTCCCGGGCCCACGAGCAGGTCGTACGCGCGGTGCAGGGACGGGGAGTTGGGGGCGGCGGCGAACGGTCCCTGCGCCATACCGCCCACCCAGTGCACGGGCTGGGTCCACGTCGACGGGTCGTCCGGGTCGCAGTCCGTCTCCCGCCACAGCAGCCGCGCGCAGTCCGCGGCCACACGCGGCGCGACGGCGCCCTCCAACTTCACGAAGCCGTCGCGCAGGAAACGGGAAACCAAGGTGGTGTCATCCATGCCCCCATCGTGCGGCGGTTCCCAACCCGACCACCCGACATTGCCCGTACCACCTTTATCGGGTGATCACGGCTGCTGGAGGGCGGTGTCGTGGTCGGGGTCGGGCCGTTGCGTTCTGTGGGGGCGGGAGGTCCGGGCGTCCGTCGAGCGCCACCGCCCCGGCGTAGGCGAACGGACCGCCGGCGCAGCTGGCGGGCGTCCTGGTGGCGGGCAGGCCGGTGAGGACGGGGTTCGGGGCGGGCATGAGAACGGCGCTGGGGCCCCTGGTGGTGCGCACGGCGGTTGCCGCCCGTTAGGTGAGGCGGCGGTCAGGGTGTGTCGGACGGGTGGGCGGGGCGCAGGCGTGGGGCCGGTGGCAGTGGTTCGGGTGGTTGGGGCCCGGGGCCGGCGCGGAAGGCTTCGATGACGTAGGCGGCGAAGCGGCGGGAGGCCGTGAGCCGGGTGGCGCGCGGGGCGTCGTGGATGCCCTGGTGGGCCATGAGCATCAGCATCAGGTCGTCGACGACGAATCCGGAGCGCAGTCGGCCGGTGGCCTGGGCGCGGCGGGCGAGGTCGGTGACCGCGTGCAGAGCCCGCTGTCGGTCCGCGGCGAAGTCCTCGGCCCCGGGGAAGGCCGTCATGTAGGCGTCGGCGAATCCCCGGCTGTGGGCGTGGAGTTCGCAGATCTGCTCGACCAGGCTCTGGAATCCGCGCCACGGGTCGGGGGCCGCGAGGGCGTCGCGGACGAGGGTGTGGCAGGCCCGGCGCTGTTCGGCGTAGGTCTGGGCGATCAGGTCCCGCTTGGTGGGGAAGTGGCGGTAGAGCGTGGCGGGGCCGACGCCCGCGTGCCGGGCGATCTCCCGCATGGGCGCGGCCAGGCCCTCTTCGCCGAACACCGTGCGGGCGGCGTCCAGGATGCGGGCCCTGTTGCCGCGGGCGTCGGAGCGCGAAGCGTGAGGCAAATGCTGGGTCACGGCTTCTCACTTTAGCCAGACGGACTGGTTTGACCGTTACGGTCGGGTGGCGGCGGCAGCCCCGCCCCCGTCCCGGCTCCCTGCCGGTGATGTCGGGGAGAGTGGGGCCGGCTCGTCGCCCGCAGGCGCGGCCGCGGTGACTGGCGTCCGTGTGTTCAGCGACCCCGAGGAGCCGGGATGAAAGCTGTTGTGATCAGGGAGTTCGGGAATCCCGGCGGTCTGGAGGTCGTCGACGTGCCCGTGCCCGTCCCCGCACCGGGGCAGGTGCGCATCGCCACGGAGGCGATCGGGGTGGGCGGGGTGGACGCCGTGATCCGCCGGGGGACGCTCGCCGGCTACGGCTTCCGGGAGGGGCATCTCCTCGGCAGTGAGGTCGCGGGACGTGTCACCGCGGTGGGAGAGGGCGTGGACGCTTCGTGGATGGGGCGGCGCGTATGGGCGTTCACCGGTGTGGCCGGTGGGTACGCCGAGCAGGCCGTCGCCGCGGTCGATGAGGTCCTCTCGCTGCCCGACGGCCTGAGCGGCGTCGAGGCGGTGACCCTCGGCAGCTCCGGTGTGGTCGCCCACTTCGCCCTGGACCGCGCCCGTTTCTCGCCCGGTGAGACGGTGCTCGTACGCGGCGCGGCAGGCAGCATCGGGATCACGGCGCTCCAGCTCGCAGCCGCGCGGGGCGCGGGCGCGGTGGCAGTCACCACCTCATCGCCGGAGCGCGGCGCCCGTCTGCGCGGCCTGGGCGCCACCCACGTCCTCGACCGCTCCGGTGAGGGCGCCGCCGACGCGCCGTCGGGCTTCGACGTGGTGATCGATGTCGTGGGCGGTGCGCAACTTCCGCGCTTCCTGGACAAGTTGAACGCCAACGGACGGTTCGTGGCCGTCGGTGTGGTCGGCGGGCTGCCGCCGGCCGACTTCGGCATGCGGCTGATGGGCGCCTTCCGCAGCTCGCTGTCGTTCGCGACCTTCAGCGCCGACACCGTGCCCGTCCCCGACCGGCAGGCCGTGCGCTCCTCCCAGTTCGCCGATGCCGCCCGCGGTGGGCTGCGCACGGTCGTGCACGAGGTGCTGCCGCTGGAGCGGGCCGCGCTGGCGCACCAGGCGATGGACGAGGGCCGGGTGTTCGGCAGGGTCGTGCTGGTCCCCTGAGCCGGACGCGCAGGGCGTTCGGAGCGTCACCGCGCAGGGGCTGCCGACGGCCTTCGCGTCGTCCGGACGCTTTCCGCCGTCTCCGGTCCGCGACCGGGCCCGCATCCGGTGAGGAATGCGGGCCCCGGGCGTGGTGATCGGGACAGGCTCCGGTCAGGATCGGCGGCCCACCGCGACCCGGTAGAGGGTCAGGATGATCAGCGAGCCGACGACCGCGGCGATCCAGGTCGAGAGGTGGAAGAAGCCGTTGATCGAATGCACGCCGAAGATGACCTTGCCGAGCCAGCCGCCCAGCAGACCTCCGACGATGCCGATCAGCATGGTGACGATGACGCCGCCCGGGTCCCGCCCCGGCATGATGGCCTTGGCGATCGCTCCCGCCAGCAGGCCTATGAGAATCCACGCGATGATGCCCACGGGTGCCGCCCTTTCATGAAGTGCCGATTTCCTGCCGTCCGCTTACTCGCATCGACGGTTTCCAAACCTTCCGTTCGAAGGCGCCGGCGGCGGAACACGCTCGGGGACGCCGGCAGGCCGTCGTGGGCGGCGAGGGCGGCGATGGCGGCGATGGGGGCTGTGACCGGGCGTCCTTCAACAGACAGGTAAGTGGCGGTGGGAGGCAGATCGGGATTCCCCGCCGGTCGGTCGACCGGCCGTGTCCGCCGAGCCGCCCGCTCGGGCTCGTTTTCGGGTCGTCAGCCCGGGCCGCACAAGGTGGGCTCAGCGGCGCAGTCCGCCCAGTGAGCGGGGTGGCTCGTCCCACCCAGGTCGTACAGGATCCGCTGCGTCAGGTGGGCCGGCCGTGCCTCCACCGTGAACGGCTTGCCACGGTCGTCCACCTTCGCGGTGAACTTGCCCTCGGGGGTCAGGTAGTCGACTTGAAAGGCCCAGGAGCAGACCTGCCCGGCGACGCCACCGACCTGGACGGCGATGTCCCCGGGCGTCGTGGCCTGACCGAGGTCGAGCTTGTGGTGGGCGAAGTAGTCCGTGTTGACGGCGCCCCCGTGGTCGTCCAGCTCCACGGCGGGGGTGCCGGGCGGTACGGCCACTGACAGGAAGACGTTCGGCACGCCGCTCTGGCCCGCCGACGGGGCACGCACGGAGCTGACGGCCGGACTGGGTCTGCAGGAGACGTCGGTGATGCCGATGTTCTCGACGGTCACGGAGGAGGAGCGGTCGCTGGTGAAGTGCAGCCGGTAGGTGTCACCCCCCACCATGCCCTGCTGCTCCCGCTTCTCGATCGCCTTCAGGGCCGGGTCCCGGGTGTCGGCCGGGATCTGGGGCGGGTCGCCCTCGGGCAGCAGCCGGGCGCCCAGCGGCTCCAGGTAAGCCCGCACCCGGGCGAGGTCCTCCGGCTTGAACCGCGCAAGCCCCGCCTGCTCCGCCCGGGTCAGCGGCTGGTCCAGCACGAAGGTCCACACACTGTGGCGACGGAGGTCCGGGCCGTCCACCAGCACCTGGAACGGGACGGTCCGCTGGTCGACGGACTTCTCCGCCTGGCGCTGGACCGCCGCGTCCCCCACCGCGGTCCGGCCGCTGTACCAGTGTTGGCCCACCACCACGGCCACCGCGAGCGCCAGCGCGAGGGCAGTGCCTCCGGCTGCGCGGGCGGGCGTGATCCGGCGCCCGGGGCCGCTGCCGGGTCCGTTGTAGTAGGTGACCGGCGCATTGACGTCCCGGCCGGCCCGGTACCGGACGGAGACGGCACTCGCCGCCCGCTCCCGTAGCTCGGCCACCTCCCAGCGCAGCGCCCCCAACTCCCACTGATCCTCCGCGAGCTGCTCCCCGTGCCCCGCGAGCGTGGCCTCGGTCCGCGCCAGGGCCTCGACCGCCGCGGCCAGCCGCCGCTGGACCTCGGCGGCAGCACGGTCGTCCCGCACCTGGGCGATCTCGCTCCTCAGCCGTGCCAGCTCCTCCGCCACCCACGCCAGGGGCCGTGCGGCATGAGCGGCCTGCGCCAGCTTCTCCAAGTCCGCCCGCGCGTCGGCCTGCTGCTGCTCGTCCAGCCGGTCGGCGACCATCGCGAGGAACCCGGGCAGCATCTGTAGGGGAGCGGTGATCCGCAGCCTGCCGTTGAGGAACTTGCTGTACTTCTCCTCCGACCAGCCGAGCCGCTCGGCCTGGTCCCTCTGCAGCAGCCCGGTCTCCCTGAGCCGTCCGGACCAGTGCTTGAGCGCCTCCGCCAGGTCGAGGTCCGCCTTGGACACACTGCTGCCAGGATCGTTCTGTCCCACGGTCACTCCCAGGAATTCGGGTTGCTCAAGCTTCGACAACTCTTGCCCCTGTCCGCAACTACGCTGGTCGGCTTTCGTGTTGACTATGACTCAGCCGAAATCGCGGCGCCGGTGGCGCCGGAACCCCCCACCGCCGGCACTGGTTCAGGCCGCCGGAGCCGTTCCGCTCCTCACCTCGGCTCCCTGGTGGTGTGCCGCTCTCGCCATCGTCTGCACGACCCTGCTCGGACTGGCGACCGCGCTCTTCCCCCAGGACAGCGCGGACCGCCGTGCGGTGCTCCAGAGTTGGACCGACGCCAGGCGGCGTAAGGGCGGCCCGGCCAAGACGCCTCCAGCGCCCCGCGCAGCCGGGCCCGGTTCCTCGAGGAGCGACCGGACAGCTCCTGCTCCGTCCGCCAGACGGTAGCGCCCGGCCCTGCGGCAAGGCCCCCGAGGTGATACACGGTGCGGTGCACGCACCGTGGCACCTGGGCGGCCACGGCCCCGACCTCCGATACTGCGAGCATGCCGAACTTCCACGCCGGTGAGGTCACCTCGCCACCGAAGGGGCCACGAGTCGTCAAGCGTGTCGCGGCCGTCGCATCCGCCCTGCTGCTCGGCGCCGGACTCGCCCCGGCCGCCGGCGCCGCAACGCCCGGCCCGGGCGAAGCGGACGCGGAGCAGCTCGGCGCGTACTGGACCCCGGAGCGGATGGCGGCCGCGCTGCCCGGCGACAGCGAACGCGCCGCGGCGGCGACGACGGTGGACGGTCCACGGCCCGGCGAGTTCATCCCCGCGAGCAGGAGCTTCGACGGCATCCCGCAGGCCGGCACGTTCTTCTGGACCGACGCCGACGGCACGGGCCGAACCTGCAGCGGCTCCGTGGTGCGCAGCCCCGGCCGTGACCTGGTGCTGAGCGCGGCTCACTGCCTGATGGGGTACGCCGGCTCCGCCCCTCGGCGGCACTTGGGGTTCGTTCCGCAGTACCACGACGGGCTCATGCCGTTCGGCATCTTCCCGGTCGGGGAGGACGGCGTCTACGTTTCGCAGGAGTACTACGACCGGGGTGTGCACGCCGGGGCCGCGTACGACTTCGCCTTCGCGGTGACGGGGTCCAACGGGGAAGGCAGGCGGGTCCAGGACGCGGCCGGCGCGGTGGAGTTGCTCACCGGCTCGGGTTACGTCCACGCTCCGGTGCGGATGGTCGGGTATCCGGGCGGCGCGCGGAAGCCGCTGGAGTGCCTGAGCCGGACCACCCGGTGGGTCAGTGACGACCCCGCGGATCCGGGCACCTTCGAGCGCATCGCGTGCGACGGCTTCGTGGGCGGGACCTCCGGCGGGCCCATGCTGGTGCCGTGGCCGGGCGGCTGGGCGGTCGTCGGGGTCATCGGCGGCTACCACACCGGCGGCAACACCCCCCAGATCTCCTACAGCGCGTCCTTCGGCTCCGCCGCCCGGGCCCTGTACGAGGCCGCGACCACCGGCGCGCCGCCGGCCGGGCCCCCGCTCCGGTCGGCCGGCGACGTCCGAGCGCCGCGCTGGGACGACCGCCGGGGCGGAGGTCGGTGACGCGGGGGCGCGGGGGTCGGCGAGGTCGGTGATGCGCAGTGGCGCGGATCACAGCGGGGTGGGGCCGGTCGGCGAAATGCGCGGGGCCGCCGAGGTGGTTGGCACGGGCAACTGTTCCCGCCCGGCGTTCCACCGTCACCGTGAGGATTCCCATGACCGTCACCGAGCCCGCCGCAGCCGTCGAGCCGTCCGCCTCCCGCGCGGCCGAGATCCTGTCCCGGCCCGTCACGATCAACGGGCTGACCGTGCCCAACCGCATCGTGATGGCGCCGATGACGCGCATGTTCTCCCCCGGCGGGGTGCCCGGCGAGGACGTGCGCTCCTACTACGCCCGCCGCGCCGCCGCGGGTGTCGGCCTGATCGTCACCGAGGGAACGTACGTCGGCCACGAGTCCGCCGGGCAGAGCGACGACGTCCCCCGCTTCCACGGCGAGGACCAGCTGGCCGGGTGGGCCCGCGTCGCCGAGGACGTCCACGCGGCGGGCGGCACCATCGTGCCGCAGCTCTGGCACATCGGCATGGCGCGCAAGCAGGGCGACCCGCCGTTCGCCGACGCCCCCGCCGTCGGGCCGTCCGGCATCCGGCTGGACGGCACCGAGGGAACGGGACGGGCCATGACCCGGGCCGACATCGACGCCGTCATCGGCGCCTTCGCCGAGGCCGCCGCGGCCGCCGAACGGATCGGCTTCGACGGCGTCGAGCTGCACGGCGCCCACGGCTACCTGCTCGACCAGTTCCTGTGGGCGGGCACCAACCGCCGCACCGACGCCTACGGCGGCGACCCGGTCGCCCGGACCAGGTTCACGGCCGAACTCGTCGCCGCGGTGCGCGAGGCCGTCTCCCCCGGATTCCCGGTGATCTTCCGCTACTCGCAGTGGAAGTCGGAGAACTACGACGCCCGCCTCGCCGAGACCCCCCAGGAACTGGAGGCGATCCTCGCCCCGCTCGCCGAAGCCGGCGTCGACGCCTTCCACGCCTCGACCCGCCGCTACTGGGTGCCCGAGTTCGACGGCTCCGACCTCAACCTGGCCGGCTGGACCAGGAAGCTCACCGGCCGGCCCGCCATCACCGTCGGTTCGGTCGGCCTCGACGGCGACTTCGTCCGCGCCTTCGCGGGCGAGGGCGCCCCCGTCCAGGGCATCGACAACCTGCTCGAGCGGCTGGAGCGCGACGAGTTCGACCTGGTCGCCGTCGGCCGCGCCCTCCTGCAGGACCCGCAGTGGGCCGCCAAGGTCCTCGCCGGCCGCTTCGCCGACCTGCGGCCCTACGACGCCGCCGCGGTCCGCACCCTGAGCTGACCGGCGCGTCCGGGCCGGCCGACTTCACTCGTGCCGACCGTGCCCACCGGCGTTCTCCCCTTCGGGCGGCCCGTGCGGCGGTCGCTGCCGCTGTCCGAGGGTGAGCATCGCCTCGGTGACCTCGGCGACCGCCGTGTCGGGGATCGCGGTGGCGGCCTCCTCGAGGACGAGCAGCCGTGCCCCGGGGATCTCGCGCGCGATCGCTTCGCCGTTGCCGACGGGGAAGAAGCGGTCGCGGCGGCCGTGGACGACCAGCGTGGGGAGGTGGATCTCGGGCAGGCGCTCGCGCCAGCGGGGTCGGCAGTCGAGCCTCGAGAACACCAGGCCCAGCTGGTTGGCCAGCTGGACCGGGGGTGCGGTGCCGGCTGTGCGGTCCCAGATGCGCGCGGCGATCGCGCGGGCGGTGACGGGGTCGTCGCCGCGGATCCGCGCGCCGGTGGCGGCGAACTCCGCGACCGCCTCGCGGTCGGCCCAGTCGGGCATCGGCCGCGCGAACAGCCTGCTCATCGTCGCCTGGTCATGGCCGGGGAGGTCGTCGTCGGGCGGGCCGGGGGCGACCGGGCGGGTGCCGGCCACGGTGAGCGCCGAGAACGCGCCCGGGTGGTCGAGCACGGCCACTTGGGCGACCATCCCGCCGACGCCGATCCCCGCGAGGTGCGCGGGTGTGCCGCCGAGCGCGTCGGCGAGGGCCGCCGCGTCGGCGGCGAGGTCGCGCAGGGTGTAGGCGGGCGCCTGCGGATCCGCCGTCGTCGACTCCCCGCTGTCGCGCAGGTCGTAGCGCACCACTCGGCGTCCACCGGCGGCGAGGCGCTCGCACAGTGCGTCGGGCCAGGAGAGCATCGTCGGCCCTCCCGCGAGCAGGACCAGCGGCGCGTCGTCGTCGCCGAACGACTCGATGCCCAGGGCGATCCCCTGGGCGTTGACGGTCGTCATCGGATCACCGGGATTCCGTCGTGGGGCGGATGAGTCGCCGCGGGCGGTGCCGGGATCCCGCTGCGCGCCGCGCCAGGGGGCGTGGCGCTTCGCCGATGACCAGCGGGATGCCGGCGCCCGGGCCGCCAGGGCGGGCGCTCCGTCATGGCGCCGGCGTCTCGGTGTCCCAGCGTCTCGGTGTCCCAGCGTCTCGGTGTCCCGGCGGGCCGGCGGGCCGGCGGGCCGGCGCCATGACGGAGCGGCGTCAGTCGGCGTGCCCGAGGCCGCGGTCGGGCGCGCTCATGTCGCCCGTGCGGGGCGTGCCGTCGGCGAGCCCGTAACGCAGGAACACGGTGCCCTGCGAACCGGCCACGGGCGGTTCGAGGAGCGTGAGGTTGGTGGGCACCGCGCCGCCGTCGAACACCTTTTTCCCGACGCCGAGCATGATCGGGTGCACCCAGAGGTCGAGGCGGTCGAAGAGCTTCTCCCGCAGGAGGGTCTGCACCAGGTCCAGGCTCCCGACGACCTTCACGTTCTCGTGCCGCTCCCGGATCTCGCGCACCGCGCCGGCCAGGTCCGGGCCGAGCTGGGTGGAGCCGGCCCACGGGAGGTCGGGCGTGCCGCGGGAGGCCACGTACTTGGGGACGCGGTTGAAGAGCTCGGCGATCTCGCCGTCCTTCTGGTGCGGCCAGTAGGAGGCGAAGATGTCGTACGTGCGCCGGCCGAGCAGGAGGGCGTCCGTGCCCTCGTACGCGGCACCGATCTGCGCTCCGGTGGCCTCGTTCATGAGGGGCGCCTGCCAGCCGCCGAACGGGAACCCCACCGGGTCCTCGTCGGGTCCGCCGGGTGCCTGCCCGACGAGGTCGAGGGTCGCGAACAGCTCGATGTGGATGAGGCCCATGTCTGTACTCCCGATGAGAGGTGTCGGTCCCGGTCGAAACCCTGTCGAGATGTAGACCTGCCGGCGCCGGAAAACTCATCGCCGCGCCGACACCCGATTTCCGTACCCTCGATCGCCTCGATCGCCTCACCAGGCGCACTGCGACCTTGCCGCCCATGCCAGCGGCCGTCGTCCCCGGTCCGCCGTCGGGCGTCGGGGAGGCGGGGCGGGAGGGCGGGGAGCGTCTTTTCCGGAGCGGCCGCCGGGTCGGCGTGCTGCCGCGGACGAGGCCGAGGGGCCCGGTGCGCGTGGTGTGCGCACCGGGCCCCTCGGCTTGGGACCCCGCTCGGCCCTGGACTCGGCCTGTGGCGTCCGTCGTGGATCGTGGGGTGGGTGGGTCGGCCGGCGGATCGGCGGGAGTGGCCGATCAGCGGGTACGGCCGGTCCGGCCCGGTCAGTAGTTGTGGTGGACCTGCCAGTAAGCCCAGGCCTGGTTCGGGCTGCCGTAGCGGCCGTTCATGTAGTCGTAGGCCCACTTGATCTGGGTGGTCGGGTTGGTCTTCCAGTCGGCGCCGGCCGAGGCCATCTTGTTGCCCGGCAGCGCCTGGCCCAGACCGTAGGCGCCCGAGGACGGGTTGGTCGCGGTGACGTTCCAGCCGCTCTCGTGGGAGATGATCTGGTCGAAGGAGGCGAGCTGGTCGGCGGGGACGATGCTCGCGGCCAGCGACTGCGGCGTGGCGGCCGAGGCGGCGGTCGGGACGATGGCGGCGCCGATCCCGGCGATGCCGACGGCGGCGGTGAACAGGGCGGCGGACTTGCGCATGCGGGTGGAGAGCACGGGCATGGGGGAGTTCGACCTCAATCGTGGGGGTGCGTTGCCCCGCGGCTGAGCGGGCCCTGGAAGGCCGGCGGGCGGGAGTCGGCACCGGGGCGGTCACGAATGGTGACCGCCGAGCGGGAGTCGCGGCAGCGGATCGAACCGCCGCCGCAACTGGCGACTGAGCCATTGTTAGCGGGGGCGGCGGCCGGTTCCAAGAGGTGCCTGCTACGACGCGCCGTCGTAGCCAAGTCGGCGCACGTACCCCGTCGGAGGCGGGGCCGGGACCCGCCGACCGGCAGATCAAACCTGGATAAACCGGACTTTTTCTGCGATTTGCACCCGTTTGATCTGCGAAAACAATGGGAGTCCGGCCCCAGTCGCAGAAGCGCGGCAGCGGCGCCGCCCTGCCAGGTGAGCGCGGCCGACCGGATCGGCGAGCGACCTACGAGGAAGGGTAGGAGGCGGGCGGAACACGTGAGAACCGTCACGGGCCACCCCGGGCCGGCACCCGGTTCGAAGCGATCCAGCTCACACCATGGTGACTTTCCGTGACGATTCCGTGGCGCTGGCGCGGCCTCGAAGTCCCCACGCCGGGGCCCGGACGTGCCGCACCTACGGCTGGACCCCTGGTGATCGATGCCGACTACTCCCCCACGCCCTGGTCACCGGCTATACGGTCGCGGTATGGCCGATGTGACGATCAAGGTTTCCCCCGATACGCGTGACCGGCTGGCCGCTCTCGCGGCGGCCCGCGGCACCACGATCGGCGCCCAGGTGGCTCTGCTCGTGGAGCAGCTGCCTACCGCGGAGCAGATCGCCGAGCGCGTGGCCGAGGGCCGCCGGCTGCTGCGGGAGCACTTCGGGATGACCCTCTCCGACGCGGAGCCGGACGAGGGCCCGGACCTGCTGCAACGGTTCTACGACATCGCCGCGGCCGACGCGCGCGCCAAGGCACTCCCCGGCGCAGCGCGTGATCATGGTTCGGGCCACGGTATCTCGGGTGACTGAGCCGCACTGAGATGTGCCCTCGTGTGTGACGGCGGGGTGAGCCGGGAGCCGCCAGGATGATCTCGCGCCCTGGCCGCCCGCTCCGGCTTCGACCCGAAGCCGTACGGGGCCTGGTCCTGCGGGTGGGGCCTGGACGGCAGGGGTGCGGATGCGGGGGCGAGTCAGCCGGTGGCGGTCTCGGCGTGCCGGTGGAGGGCGTCCAGGAGCGCGGTCTGGTGGTCGGTCAGCTTCCCGTCGGTACGGGCTTTGTCCTGCTTGCCCAGCCAGGTGCCGGGCCGGAAGGCGGGGTCGTCGCCGAAGCCGGTGCGGTTGGCGGGGCCGGTGAGGGTGCCGCCGGCGGCGAGGTAGGCGAGCAGGCGGCGGTAGGAGCGGTTCCAGTCCGGCTCCAGGCGCCACAGCTCGTCCAGCGCGTCGAGCTTGGCAACCTGCTCGTTCGTCAGGTCGTCGGCCTTGCGCTGGCGGCGCATCCACGCGCCCACGGCATAGTCGTCGAGCTTCGTGGTGGCCGGGATCGCGAGGTGGCCGTGCTGGTGGTGGAAGGCCTTCGCGTAGGCGTAGCCGCGTTCCCAGGCGTTGGCGTGCTTGGACCAGATCATGCCGAGCGCGTTCAGCTCGCTGATCCGGGCAGGGTCGAGCAGGTGCTGGCCGTGGAGGTGGCGCTGGCGGGTGAGCCAGGAGATCAGCTCGGCGTGCTTCACCTTGTCGGTGGGGTCGAGGTGGCCGTGCTGGAGGTGGAAGACCGCGGCGACGGCGTGCATGCGCTGCCACTCGGTGGCGCGCGGGGTGAACGCGCGGAGCTTGACGGACTGAAGGATCCGCGCGGCGTGGTGCCGGGCGTTGATCCGCAGCCACGCGACCTGCGACTCCCCCGCCGGGTGCTGCTCGTCCTCCCCCGCCTCGGCGGTCTCGCCCTCGGAGGCCGTCTTGGTCGTGGTGGTGTGCTGTGCCGGGGAGCGGCTGGTGCGCAGTTCGGTGATCCGGCCGACCACCCGGGCGTCGTGCGCGGCCAGGGCGCGCAGGACCCGCCAGATCGTCCGGAAGGAACTGGCTTCGATCTCGGCGTCGGCCTCGGCCTTCACCGCCTGTCCGGCGTCGTGGACCTCGGCCGGGTCGGCGCCTGCGGTGTCGTCGCCGGCCTCGGGGGTTGGGAGGTAGACCGGGATGATGATCCAGGACACCTTGCCCTGCCGGTAGGACTGGCGCAGCGCCCTCCCGATGGCCTGGACGATGTCGATGACCGAGCTCTTGGGGTCGGCGAAGCAGATCGCGTCGACGGCGGCGACGTCGATGCCCTCGGTCAGGAGGCGCGAGTTGCAGAGGATGCCGCACTCCTCGCCGTCCTCGCCGGTGTGGGCCTTGAACTCGGCGAACGCGCTCCGGCGGTCCTTGAGCCGGTCGGTGCCGGCCACCGCCTTCGCCCAGATCCGTTCCGGCCGGTCGGCGTCCTTCAGCAGCTCGGCCGCCGAGAGCAGGGTGCCGGCGAACTCCCGTGCCCCGCTGACCCGGGAGTGGAAGGTGATGACGCGGCGCAGTTCCAGGTCCGCGACCGCGCGCAGTACCGCCATCTGCAGGGCCAGGCGCAGCAGTTCCTCGTTGGAGCGCTGGGAGCGCAGGTCGGCGACGGCGGGGAGGTTGAGGAGGTCGCGCAGGTCCTCGTCGGTGACGACGGGGACCAGGACGCGGTAGTCGGCGAGGTAGCCGTGCTCGATGCCCTGTCCGAGGGTCCAGGTGAACACGGTCCTGCCGTAGATCGTCTCGTCGTCCATGGAGCACAGCGCGGGCAGTTTCTCGGCGCCGTCGGCGTCGGTGAGGTCGGCCAGGCCGTCCGTCGCGCGCCGGTCGTCGGCGATCCGCGGGGTGGCGGTGAAGTACAGGCGCCTGCGGGCGGGGACCTGGGCGTCGGCGTGCACGGCCGCCCACGCCTTGCCCTCGGCGCCGGCCGTACGGTGGGCCTCGTCGATGACCACCAGGTCCCAGGCCAGGAGGCCGAAGTCGCGGTGGGCCTGGACGATGCGCTCCAGCGAGGCGTAGGTGGCGTACACCGTGACCGGCTGGTTGTCCGGGGCGCCGTTGACCAGGTCGGTGAGCGCGGCGGGCCGGGTGGTCACCCGGGCGTGGACGCGGCCGCCGGCCTCCGCGCTCTCCAGCGCCTCCTCCCGCGAGCACGCCGCCACCGCCAGACCCCGACGCCCGCCCCGCAGCGACCACGCCTCCGCGGTCTGCTCCAGCAGCTCGATCGTCGGCACCAGCACCAGCACCCGGCCCTTCGCGACCAGGCGTCGCGCGCAGCCGGCGGCGATCAGGGTCTTGCCGGAGCCGGTCGCCGCGACGACCGTCGCGCGGCCGCCCTCCTTCACCTCCCGCACCGCGGCCGCCACCGCGTCCTTCTGGAACCAGTGCAGCGGCAGCGGGTTGGCCACGGCGGTGCCGGACGGCTGCGCCAGGAGCGGCGGTACGACCTCGGTGCGCAGAGCGGCTGGCACGTCCTGCTCGGCGGTGGCGGTGGTGGTCTCCACGGCGGTGCTTCTCCATCGGGTGCTGAGACGGCGAGACGGTGGGTGGGGCTGCGGAAGGGGCGGGGCGGTCTGGCTCTCCTCGAGGCCAGGTCATAGATGCGGAGAGGCCGACCGGTGTGACTGACTATTCCAGTTGGCCAATTGAGCGACGCCCGGCACAGTCGGCGTATGACACGCGACGACCTCTCCGAGATGCTCGCCGCGCAGACACCCGCCTGCGGCAGCCCCGCACACAAAGCCCTGCACTTCGGAGGCATCTTGGATATCTGGGACAGTCTGATTCCCGCGAACCGGCTCGCGGGCGCCCACTGGCTCCGGCTGCGCAACACCCAGAGGCGCGGGATCGAAACGCTTCGCCTCACCGAGACCATCGCGGTCCTCAACTCTTGACGGCCTCCGCGATCTGCAGGGCGGCCTGGGCGGGCGTGAGGTGAGTGGTGTCGACGACCTCGGCCTCGCCGTGTAGCCACGTGCGGGCTGCCTCTGCGTAGGGCTCGAGGTATTTGAGACGAAAGGAGGAGTTGGGGCCAAGAACAGTGTCCCCCGCGATGCGCCCGCGGAGGGTGTCCTGGTCGGCGTGAAGGACGAAGTGCCGTACCGGAATGGCATGCTGGGCGAGGCCTGTGCTGATCTCGCGCCAGTACTGCTCAACCAGGACAGTCATGGGCATCACCAGGGTGCCGCCGGTGTAGTCGAGTACGCGGCGGGCGGTCTCGACTACGAGCGGCCGCCACGGCGGCCAGTGCTGGAAGTTGTCCGTCTCAGGCAGCCCCGGCGTGATGTCCATGAGTGTCTCGCCGACCTTCTCGGCGTCGAACACCCGCGAGCCCGGGATCAGTTGCTGCACGAGTGCGCTGGTCGTCGTCTTGCCTGCGCCGTGTGTGCCGTTGAGCCATACGATCATGGACCGACGCTAGCGCTGTGCGGGCCGCGGTAACGGCACAGCAGAAAACCGGTAACGGCTTCGGCGTTTCCCAGGGCGGGTCAACTACCAAAATGAGGTGTCACCTAACTCGAAAAGTCATATGCCGTTAGTGTGCTGACTTACTCTCAGTTCCAGCACGTGTGGCCAGGCTCCAACTACCGCGTCCCGGCTCAATGGACTGATCACAAGCCGAACGCTCGGCTGGCCGAGACGACCGCTCGCAGGCTGACTGAAGCGCTCAGTCGCAACCGGGCTCTCTACCGTTGCTCGGGCGGCACCCAGCCGCGGACTTCCAGGTAGGCGATGTCGGCGTCCTCGACGGCGCGGCCGGTCTCCACCAGCCAGGCCTTCATCGCCTCGGTGACGTCGCCGTGGTGGTCGGCGACGCGCTGACTCCACTCGGCGGCGTCGAACCCGCCGGTGCTGGCGGAGCCGTAGGTGCGTTCCTCGGTGCCGTCCGCGCGCGGGACGAAGCCGCGGCGCAGGCCCGGGGAGTCCTCCATCGAGCCGGCCGGCATCGTGAACTGGTCAGCCTTCATCCGGACGGTGAAGGCGAGGCGGCCGCCGGCCTGGCCGGTCTCGTGGACGACCGGGGCGAGGTGGGAGGCGCCGGAGCGGATGGCCTGTCTTCCGGCGCGGCCGGCCATGCTTTCGCCGGGCGTGCCGACGATGTCCTTGCCCCGCACCCGGGCCTTCTGCCCGGCCTTGGTGCGGCGCCGCTGCACGTTCTCCTGGGCGAGGCCTTGCGCAGCCGCTCCCGCTCGGCCGGTTCCGGTAGGTCACCGCCGTCCCGGGCCTTGGCCAGCAGGGCGTCCACCGCCGCGTAGATCTCGGACATCACATACCTCCGATCCAGAAAGGTAGCGCAGAACACCGCAAACATCGCAACGTCATTGGCCGCACATGCATCTCACCGAAAATCACACGCATCACTCACGGCCTTCGGTGGGACAGCCCTGGACAGGCAGGGCGGCCGAGGTGACGGCGGCGACGTTGCGGACGGCCCCGGCGAGGCGCCGCGGAGCGGACAGGGGCGGGCCTCCGCGCCCAGTGCGGTGCCTGGGAGCCGCTCAGCGCGTACCGGACGCCCTGAGCCGCCGGGGCGGCACCGCCGTCAGGTGGCGGGTCAGGGCGACGGTGGCGAGCAGGGCGAGGAGGGTGCACACGCCCCACCAGCCCGCCCGGCTCCAGACCTGGACGCCGAGCCAGGAGCCGGCGCTGCCGCCCAGGTAGGCGCAGGTCATGTAGGCGGTCCTGAGGCGGCCGCGGGCGTCGGGCCGCAGGGCGTTGATCCGGGCCTGGCCGGCGACCGTGCCGCACTGCATGGCGACGTCGAGCAGCAGGGTGCCGACGGTGAGGGCGCTCAGGCCGAGCGGACCGCCGTGGCGGCCGGCCGCCAGGACGGCGGCTGCCGCGAGGACGCCCAGCAGGCAGGCGAGGTTCACCGGGTCGGGGCCGTGGCGGTCCACCAGCCGTCCGGCGTACGGGGTGCAGAGCATGGTGGCCGCGCCGACCAGGGCGAGCACCCCGACCGCCCGGGCGTCCAGTCCGTAGACCGGGCCGGTGAGCAGCAGGGCCAGGCAGGTCCAGACGGCGGAGAAGCCGCCGAAGACGCTCGCCTGGTAGACGCAGGAGCGGCGCAGTGCGGGCTCGGTGCGCAGCAGGCGCAGTGGCTCGGTGAGCAGGGCCGGGTACGGGGCGCGGGAGGGTGCGGTGGTGGCCGGGACGGTGCGGGCCAGGACGGTGGCGAGGAGCAGGGTGAGGGCAGCGGCGGCCAGGTAGGGGGTGCGCCAGCCGAGCCATTCGCCGAGTGTGCCGCCGAAGGTGCGGGCCAGCAGCATGCCGCCGGTGGAACCGCTGAGCAGGGCGCCGATCACGGCGCCCTGGCGGTCGGGGGCGGTCAGGGTCGCCGCGAGTGTCCCGACGATCTGGGCGGCGACCGTGGTGAGGCCGACGGCGGCGCTCGCCGCGACCAGGACGGGCAGGGTCGGTGCGCAGCCGGCTGTGAGCAGGGCCAGGCCGGTGAGGGTGAGCAGGGTGACGAGCAGTGGGCGGTGCGGGAGCCGGTCGCCGAGGGGGACGAGCAGGACGATGCCGGCGGTGTAGCCGAGTTGGGTGGCGGTCACGACCAGGGCCGCCGTGTCCGGTGGTACGTGCAGTGCGGCGGCGATCAGCGGGCCGACGGCCTGGGGGAAGTAGAGGTTGCCGACCGCCACGGCGCAGGCGAGGGCCAGGAGCAGGACCAGCCGGCGGGTCATCCGTCGTCCCGATCGAGAATGGCGGTGTGTGGTGCGGGAGTTGTCATGGCGCCAGTGCACGGGATCGCCGCGGCAGCGCCAATCGATGTAGCGTGGCGCTTAATGATCAGCTTCGTCCTGGACGTCGAGGACCTCGCGGACACCCGGTTCGCGCTGTCGCCGGTGCACGAGGCCGTGCTGAGCCTGCGGGTGCTGCGGGACCCGGGGCTGTCGGCGCTGCACCTGCCGTGGCGCCGGGCCGTCCTGGGCCGGCTGGGGGCGCTCGACACGGGGCTGCTGCTGTCCCTGGTGGCGCGCAGGCGGACCGTCCCGGACTTCCTGACGCCGGTGCCGGCCGTCTTCGCGCCGGGCTTCGAGGAGGAGCTGGCCGTGGTGCACCGGACCCCGCCGGAGGTGGTCCGGCGTGACCTGGTGGCCACGCACGCGCCGGATCCGGTGCCCGAGACACTGCGGGCGGTCGTCGCCGGCGACGACGCCGCGGTCGCCGCGCTGCGCGACAGCCTGTGCGAACTCCTGCGCCGGTACTGGGAGTCGGCGATCGGGCCGCAGTGGCCGCGGATGCGGCTGGTGCTGGAGGCGGACATGACCTACCGGGCCCGTCGGCTCGCGCTCGGCGGCGCCCGGCTGCTGTTCGCCGACATGCACCCGGACCTGCGCTGGCAAGGCGGCGTGCTGCACATCGACCGGATGATCAGCCGGCACCGGGTCGCCGCGGCGGGCCGCGGGCTGTTGCTGATCCCGTCCGTGTTCGCGCACAAGCCGGCGCCGCCGCTCAGCCCGGAGGAGCCGCCGAGCCTGGTCTACCCGAGCCGGGGCGTGGCCACCCTCTGGGACACCCCGCCCGCCCCCGACCCGACCGCCCTGGCGGCGTTGCTGGGCGGCCCGCGCGCTCGGCTGCTGGTCCTGTTGGAGGAGCCGTCGGCCACGGTCGAGCTCGCCCGCCGGCTGCGCGTCACGCCCAGCGCCGTCTCCCAGCACCTGCGCGTCCTGTTCGCCGGCGGGCTGGTCACCCGGGCCCGTGACGGGCGCCAAGTGCTGTACCGGCGCAGCGCGTTGGGTGACCAGCTGGTGGCCGGTCGGGCGGCCGCGACGTAGCGCAGGGGCTGGGGGCAGCTGACGGTCGGCCGGGCGGGCCGGTCTCGGCCAGGGGTGCCGCCGGGGGGATTGCCCGCACGGGCGGGTTCTCGCCGTCCGCAGGGACGGCAGCGGAGGGTGCTCCGGCGGAGCGGACCGAATGTGACGGGCGGTAGGGTCCGCCCATGACTGACACGGAACGCGTTGAGGAAACGCCCGCGGTGAGGGCTGACCGCTTCCGCGCGGAGGCCGCCGCGCGGGGCATTCCGGCCGTCGAGGTGGAGGCGTACATACGCACCGCCCGCCCGGCGGTCTACCTCGCGGAGGGCGGTCACGGCCCGGTGGTGGCCCTGACCGGCGGGAACCCGCCGCTGCCGGAGGGCGCCTCGGCGCCGGCGGCTTCGTTCGTCGCGGCCGTCGACTGCGCGGCCCTGCCGCCCGGAGTGACGGATCTGCCGCTGCCCACCGAGGGCCTGCTGTTGTTCTTCGCCGACGCCGATCCGGGCAGCGGGTCGGTGGTCCCCGACGCCGTGCGCTACCTGCCGGCCGGGACCCCGTTGGCGGAGTGGCCGCGCGACCCGGACGGCGGTCCGGGCCCCTACCGCCGGGCCCGACTGGACTTCTGCTTCCACCAGTGGTCGTGGCCGTGGCGCGACGAGGACGACGACGAGGAGTCGCTGCGGGCCGCCGAGCTGGAGTCCGCCTGGTCGCACGTGGTCGGCTGGCGCCCGCGCTGGCGCTTCCAGCTCGGCGGTGAGCCGGTCCTCTTCAACTGGGACCCGGTCGAGGTGGCCCGGGACGAGGTACCGCTGCCGCCGGGCCCCGCCGCGGACGGCGACGAGTGGACGCTTTTGGCGAGCTGGCGCGGTGATGACGACTGCGAGGAGCTGGAGGCGGGCCTCTTCCACTGGGTGATCCGCCGCGCCGACCTGGCCGCCCTCCGCTTCGACCGGCTGTACGTGTACGTCGACGCCTTCTGACCGCCGGCCGTCCGGCAGGTGCGGGCGCCTTGGGCCTGCACGGGTCTCGCGCCGTCCGCCTTCGCGCCCGCCCGCCTTCGCGTCGGGCAGCGCGAAGGCGACGGGCAGCCCGCGCCGGGTCGAACTCCCGGCCGGGCTTCGCGCGCACGGGCAACAGCCCGGCCCCGCCCCCATGGTGCGGGGCGTGCCGGTGCGGCGCCCGTACCGTCCTGGGGCCCGCGGGGTCGCGTGCCACCGCCTGCGCCGGGCGCGGCCGTTGACGACGGTCGTTCGGGTACGTCACGCTCGGTGGACCGCCCAGGCCGAACCGTCGGCTGTGCTGCACAGCGCGCCGTCCAGACGCTCCGGTCCGGATGTCCACCGTGAACTCCGTCTGGAGGTACCACCATGCCCAAGCGCCGTCTCGCCGTTCCCGGGGCCGCCGTCGCCGCGCTGGCCCTCGCCGCCCTGTTCCTCCCGGCCGCCGGCGCGAACGCCGCGCCGTCCGCCGACTCGTGCACCAACAACTGGAGCATCAGCTCCAACGAGGGCTACGCGAACGGGAAGTGGTGCAACTACGACACCAAGGTCATCGGCACGGTGCACGACACCAAGGCGGACGGCCGCTGTCCCTACGTGCGCGGCAGCCTCTCCAACGGCGGCTACGTCGACAGCGACTGGGCCGGCGGAAAGGGCACGTCCCGCTCGTTCACCCTCCGCGCGCCCTCGAACACCCGCTTCACCAGCCTCAGCATGCGCTACATCGACTGCTGACGACCCATCAGGGAGTCGGGCCCCGGCGCGGGCTCGCGCGATTCTGACTAGACGTCAGATACCTTGCGAGCAGCGCAGACCCGTAGCGGGCGCCCACCGATTTTCGGCGCCATGCAGCCGGACCTGGCAAGATGACGCCCATGGACGGCTCCCCGGTGCAGATCAGGCTCGATCAACTGCAGCAGGCCTGCGAAGTGGCCCTGCGGCATGTGCAGTCGTTGAACGGTGACACGATCACGCTGGCCGGGGAGTACTTCTGGTCCGTCCCGAGCGATCAGCTCCACGACGTGTCCGACGAACCCGCAGCCCTCACGATCGGGCAGCTGTCCGAGTCCTGGCAGCACCTCGAAGAGCTCCTCGCCGACCCGGCCCGGGCTGTCGGCCACCACCTGGTGTGGCTGGCCGACATTCTCAGGGCAGTCGCCCGCAACACCACCGGATGACCTCCGCCCCCACCCCGCCGGGTCGGACCGCGATCCGCCGATGACGGCGTGCGCTCCCACGTGCGGCGCTTGCGGCGATCCGCGCCACCGATTCGGCCGGACTCGGCCGTACGGGCTGGCGACCGAAAGCGGTCGAGGGGAGTGACTCGCGGTAGGCGGTGACCTTCGCGGCCGAAGTGCGGCATCGATGGCGCTGTGATGGCCTGGAAACGGTGGGCGCTTCCGACGGGCCGCCTCCCCCGCGTGCCGCGAGCTTCATCGGGCGGGGCGGGGGCCGGTGCGGCACGTCGGAGAAGGCCGGCCCACCCGGCCTTCGACGCCCTTCGCGGCACTCGATGAGCGATCCCGGCTGGAGCGGAGGACCGTCCGCGGCCCCGGCGAACGGCGGCCGCCCGGTCCCCCCTCTCCGGGACGGCATCCCTACCGAGGAGAGATGTGGCGTGGCGCCGGAGACGGGTGTGGATGTGGCGGTGGTGGGCAACGGGGTGCTGGGTCTGTCGGTGGCGGTCGAGACCGCCCGGCGCGCGGCGGGCCTGCGGATCGCCGTGATCGGCCCGCCGGAACGGTTGGGTGCGGCCACCCCGGCGGCGGGGGCGATGCTCAACTGCTTCGGCGAGGTCACCCGGTACACCGGCCGCCATCCGGCGGCGCGGGCGAAGTTCGCGCTCGCCCGGAAGGCGCTGGACCGCTGGCCGGCGTGGCTGGAACACCTCGCCGAGGACGCCGGGCCGCCGGCGGGTGAGGCCGCCGTGCGCTCCCATGTCCCGGGCACGTTCGTGTTGTCCGGCGGCGGCCCGGGGGCGATCGCCGCCGACAACTTCGCCGCGATGTGCCGGGCGGTCGCAGAACACGGTGAACCGCACGACCTGCTCGACGCCGCCGATGTCCCCGGCCTGGCACCGGCCGCCCAGTCCTGGCCGTCACGGGTCCTGCACCTGCGCCGCGAGGGCTGCCTCGACGCGCGCGCCGTCCTGGCCGCCCTGGAGGCCGCCGCCCTGCGGCACCGGGTCCGGATGGTCCCCGCCGCCGTCCGCGAGGTGCTGGCCGTCGCGGGCGCGGTGCGCGGGGTGCGGCTGGCGGACGGCAGCACGCTGGAGGCCGACACGGTCGTCCTGGCCGCCGGAAGCCGCAGCACGGAGCTGGCCGCCGGCGTCCTGGCGCCCGGGGCGGTGCCGCCGCTGCTGCACGGCGCCGGATCGGCGCTGCTGACCCGCCGCACCCGGCCCGGCGGTGCCCGCGAGGTGATCCGCACCCCCAACCGGGGCGCCGGCTGCGGCGTCCACCTGGTCCCCCTGCCGGCCACCGACCGGCAGTACCTCGGCGCCACCAACTTCATCACCTGGCGCCGCCCCGACGGGCCTGCGGTCGGCTCCGCCGAGACCCTGATCCGCACGGTCCGCGAGGAGATCGACCAGAGCGTCGCCCACAGCCAGCTCACCCGCTGGCTGTGGGGCACCCGGCCCATCACCCTCGACGGCTTCCCCCTCATCGGCCCGTGCCCGGTCCGGGGCCTGCTCTTCGCCACCGGCACCTACCGCGACGGCTTCCACTGCTCCCCCGTCATCGCCGACCACCTGGCCGGCCACCTCCTCGGCCCGGGCACCCCGGATCCGGACCCGGAGCTGACGTGGTTCACCCCGCACCGGGCGCCCATCGAGACCATGACGGTCGAACAGTCACTCGCCGAGACCGCCGCGCACGCCCCCGAGACCGCCCGTGAACACGGCCTGCACCTGCCGTTCTTCCTCGACGACGAACCCCTCGCCGACCACGTCCGCGAACGCTCCCGCCGGCTGTACGACCGGCTCGGCAGCCCCCTCGCCCTGCCTCCGGAGATCCTCCTGCTCACCTTCGTCCTCGCCGCCCGCGCCGACGACCACCCCGCCCAGTGGCTCGCCGACTACCTGCACGCCGCCCGCGGTCACCACCAGCCCGCGCCGAGCGCCTGACGGGCCGCCGCCTCCGCCCGGGCTTCCACACCGCCGCGGCCCACCACCGGGCGCTCGCCGGAGTCGAACGCGCCGCAGTGACGGGCACCGCGGTCAGCAGCGGCTTGACCAGCAGCCATGTGCCGAGGGCGACGCCCCCCGGCGGGATGGCCGGCTTGTGGACATCCCGAAGACGCGCCCCTATCCTGCAGCCGATCTCTGCGCGTGACCGGCACCGCAGGCGTGTTGGTGGGGGCCCGCAGTGAACTCGGTAACAAGTCGTGATACGCCGCGTCCGCGCGCCCTGGCCTACAGCGGGCCGGTCGCCGACCCCAGGGCTCTGGCCCTCGCCGCGCAGGTGCTGATCGCCGTGCAGACTGTCGCACAACTGGCCGTGGCGGTAGCCGGCGGCACCAGGTCGAAGCTCTTCGCGCAGTTCGCACCGATTTCCATGTCGCTGTTCCTCGCCACCATCGTCGTGTTCCTCTGCTGGTTCCGACGCTGTCGGCTCAATGCCGAGCTCTTCGCTCCAGGAACGCACAAGTATTCGGCGGGACTTGCCGTCGGTGCGTGGTTCATCCCGCTGGCGATGTGGTGGATTCCGCGCCGGGTGGCGCTGGACGTCTGGCGCGCGAACACGCCCACCGGCGGAACATGGGCGATCGACGCGTGGTGGGTGGCGTGGTTCGCCAAGACGGTCGGTGGTGCGGTTGCCGTCCAGCTCGGGTCGCGCCCTTACGGATACTCGGTCTACGACCAGATCGTCGGCGTCATCGCCGCAGTTCTGGCCATCCTGGTGATCCGGCAGGTCACGACCCGACAAGACGCAAAGGTCCGCGCCGATTCGGCCGCCCTGCCGTTCACCCGGACGTCGCCCCTCTGAGGGCTCCTGCGCGCCTCCGGCCGCCGAGCTCCCCGACAGCGCCAGCCGCTCACTCGGCGACGTCGATGTGGGCGTTCTCCGCGGGCTGATCGGCCTTGTCCTCCTTGGGCAGGCCCAGGTCCCCGCACTGGTTGGCCGGGGCGGACAGCGGCACGGCCGCGAGCACCGCGGCCACCACGCCGGCCGTCCGGCCCGGCGCGGTGGAGGTCTGCACCGATCCGCTGTTGGCGCAGTGGTTGTCGTGCGCGCTGTTGCCGGCGCCGATGACGCTGGTCGCCGCCGCACTGTGGACCCCCGCCATGACCAGGGCGGCGACGCCGGCAAGAACCACAGCCCACCGCTTCGAAGGTGATGGCATGAACACTCCTCCTGACCTGCGCAGTCTGTGCCTCGGACAACGATCCGGAGGCACGCCAGGATTCGGCTTCCGGCGACTACGCCACACGGCCGGGCGAGCCACAGATGAGGTCCTGAATGTGTTTGACGCCGGGTCGGCCCGCTGACAGAGTGCTCCCGCCGCGAGATCGAACGCGTTCGAAAGAGGGGAAACTGCATGTCAGCCACCATTGGCGGCCGCCTGGCCGCCACGCTCGGTGCCGCCGCCGTCGTCCTGATGACCATCGGTGTGCCCACGGCAACGGCCGAGAACGGGCAGTCGGTCGTGACGGACCCCAAGGCCGTCCCGAGCCCGGGTTCGCTCGCGACCGGTGTGTCCACCGACGCCTGCGACGACACCACGGCGCCGGGCTGGATCACCACCGGCGAGCCCACGCTCACCGCGCGCACCACCGCGCCCGGCGCGCGCTTCAAGGTGTGGAACGCGGCCGGCGCCAAGGTCTTCGACGACACCGCGCGGACGGCTGCCGACGGCACCGTCCAGGTCCGGCCCGCGGGCCTCGCCGAGGGCGGCGGCTACTCCTGGCAGGTCTGGCCCGACTACGGCCCGGGCGGCGGGAAGCCGACCGCGGCCTGCCACTTCGGAGTCGACGCCACCGCCCCGCAGTTCACCGTGGAGTCCACCGACTTCCCGGCGTCCACCAGCGGGGCGACCCCGCTGAAGTACGCCGGCCAGACCGGAACCTTCACCGTCAAGGGCACCGATCAGGGCTCGGGCGTGGCCTGCTACCAGTACGTCCTGAACGGCACGATGAGCGTCGGCTCGCCGTGCCACGGCGCGGGCACCGTGGCGGCCGGCGCCGACGGTACCGCGACGCTCCAGCTGAAACCCACGCAGTGGGGTACCAACATCCTCACCGTGCAGGCCGTCGACAACGCGGGCAACACCACCCCGCCGGTCACCTACACCTTCTACGCGCCCTCGAACCCCAAGCCGCCGATCGCCCCCGGCGACGTCAACGGAGACGGCATTCCGGACATCCTGCTGCCCGACACGGCCGGCAACCTCCAGATCATCAGCGCGGACGCCACCACCACCGTGCCGACCTCGACCGTCGCCGCCGTCCGCGCGCCGGGCGGTGCGGGGTGGAACGGCCTGCAGCTGCTGCACCGCGGTTGGGACCAGTCGCACGCACCCGTGGACGACCTGATGGTTCATCAGCCGGGCAGTGCGGTCATCGACCTCTACCGCAACTTCGACACGGGTGCCTTCGCCCGCGGCGTCATCCCGTTCGGGCGGGACGTGGACCCGTTCAACCCGCCGGCACTCCCTGAGGGCTTCAACCCCGGTTGGTCGAAGGCCAGTCAGCTGGTGGCCCTGGGCGCGCTCGGACCGGACCAGCGCACGTCCATGCTCACGGTGGAGGACGGTGACCTGTGGCTCTCCACTGACCCAGCTCCCCTGTACGACTACAACACCTTCGTGAGGCTCTCCACCACGGGCGCCTGGGCCGGATACGACCTGATCGCTCCGGGGAAGGCGGCGGATGGCTCGCTCGCGCTGTGGTCGCGCAGCCGGTCCACCGGCGAGCTGCGCACGTACCCGATCGCCAAGGGCGCCGACGGCACGTACGACTTCGCCGCGCTGGCCGACCCCGCGGCGGGCACGGTGATCGGTACCTTCCCGGTCGCCGAGTACCCGACGCTCGGCAGCTCTGGCGACGGCAACGGTGACGGGCAGCCCGACCTGTACGCCGTCACCGCCGACCGGCACCTGCTGACCTTCAGCGGCGTCACCACCCCCAAGGACCTCGGCGTCCTGCGCTGATCCTGATGACCGAGGGCTCGTCCGACCGGACGGGCCCTCGGTCATCTCACGCCCCGGGGCGGGCCGCCGGGCGGCCAGTGCTGCTCCGCGGACAGTAGCGCCTGGCATCGTCACCAGGACGGCGGGCGCTCCTTACCGATGACGGATGAAGTCCTGGTGCCGCGTTGCCGCGAGTAATCGGTGGGGGGATGGGTGAGGTCGGGTCAGGCCGCCGCGGCCTGGCGGGTGGCGAGGTCGTCGAGGATGGTGGCGGTGGCGGTGGCGCCGAAGCGTTCGGCGCCCGCGGCGATGAACTCCAGCATGCGGTCGAGGGTGCGGACGCCGCCTGCGGCTTTGACCCGCATGTGCGCCGGGGTGTGGGCGCGCATCAGCCGGACGTCTTCGAGGGTCGCGCCGCCGGGAGCGAAGCCGGTGGAGGTCTTCACGAAGTCGGCGCCCGCCAGGGCGCTGAGGCGGCAGGCGCGGATCTTCTCCTCGTCGTCGAGGTAGGCGTTCTCGAAGATCACCTTGACCAGGCCCGCACTGGCCGCGGCCGTCACGACCGCCTCGATGTCCTCCGCCACGGCGTCGTCGTCCCCGCTGCGCAGCTGGCCGATGGCGAGCACCATGTCGAGTTCGGACGCGCCCTGGGCGAGGGCGAGTTCGGCTTCGCGGACCTTCACGGCGGTGGTGGAGGCGCCGTGCGGGAAGCCGACGACGGTGCCGACCTCGACTCCGGTGCCGGCGAGGGCTTTGGCCGCCAGGGCGACGTCGGCGGGGCGCACGCAGACGGAGGCGACGTCGCGGCTCGCGGCCAGCTCGCAGCCGAGGAGGACCTCGTCGGTGGTCAGTTCGGGGCGCAGGAGCGAGTGGTCGATCATCTTGGCGAGCTGCGGGACATCGATGCTGGTGAGGTCCATGAGCCTGTCCTTAGGGTGGGCGTTGCGCGTTTCGACCGGTAAGGGGGTGAGGCAGCTGGGGGTGGCTACGACGATAGCTCCGGGCCAGCTAGCTGTCTATACGGCTAGTCCGGTGCTGATGGTCGGATCGGGCAGTGCGCCCGAGGCCCCGGGCGGCCGACCAGGTGTGGCGTGAATCACAGTGCACGCCTCTTGCCCCCGCTCCAATTCGTTGACGTCTGTCCCGCTCTGTTCGCATCTAGGCTGGTTGACTAGACAGCTAGACGGCGTACTCTCAATTACGGAGGATCCCTTTTGGGAACGGATTTTGCGCCCAGGTACTACCAGATCGAACAGGCGCTTCGAAGTCGAATCGCCGACCACCGACCACACGACCCGCTTCCCTCGGAAACGGAGTTGTGCGAGGAATTTGGGGTAAGCCGGATGACTGCCCGGGCAGCCGTTCAACGGCTCGTCGCAGAAGGCCTGGTATACCGCGTTTCCGGACGCGGGACATTCGTTGCGGAACCGCCCACCCATCGTCGCGTCGAAAGCCTCGTGCGGTTCAGCGAGGAAATGCGCAGACAGGGCCGGGAGCCTTCGTCGCGGCTGATTTCGGCCGGCATCCGGGCGGCACTGCCCGAGGAGACCGGCCGGCTGCGGCTGCCCCGGTCGGCGCGGGCCGTGGAGATCGTCCGGGTCAGGCTGGCCGACCGGATCCCGGTCGCGCTGGAGCGGGCGGTGTTCCCCGGAGACCTGTCCGCCCTACTGGACGTCGATTTCACGACCGCGTCGATGCACGAGTCGCTCGCCGGGCTCGGCCGGATCCCGACGCGCGGGCACTCCTCCATCAGGGCCGCCGCGGCCGGACAGGCCGAGGCCGACCTGCTCGCCGTGGCGCCGGGCTCCGCGCTGCTGGTCGAGGAGCGCCTGATCCTGGACCAGGACGACCGGCCGCTCGAGCTCACCGAGTCCCGATACTCGGGCGACAGATACGCCCTCGATGTCGCCTTCGAGGTCGATTCCCGAGGTTTCGAGGGCTCCTGAGGTTTCGAGGATTCCTAAGGTTTCGAGGTTCAAGGTTTCCCGAGGGCGGTTCCCGGAGGTCGCGGGTGTGATCCGGGGTCGGGCGACGGCGCCCAACGACCGCCATTTCCGGGTTTTCCGAGGAACCGCACGGCCGTCCGGGCGCCCGCGCCCGGGCGGATTTCAGTGACGTCGAATTCCGCGCAGCTGAGCAGGTGAAAGGGAAAGCCGTGTACGCGTATCTGATGACCTCCCCCGGGGAGCTCATTCGTACCACCGTGCCCGACCCGGAATTCCGGGATGACGAAATCCTGTTGGAGACCGAGGCGGTGTCCATCTGCTCGACCGACGTCTCGTACTTCCGTGGCCACCTCTTTCCGGACGCCTGGCCGATCATTCCCGGCCACGAGTACGTCGGCCGGGTCGTCGAGGTCGGGAAGCGGCTGCGGAACGACGTGCGCCCGGGCGACCGGGTGACGTACTGGGGGCAGACCGACTTCGGCGGGATGGCCGAGTACCGGGCGCTGCGGCCGCTGTTCCCGGGCCGGCGCGGCGTCGAGACGGCGTGGTACACCGCGCGCAACTTCTACGACGCCGACCAGGCCGCCGCCGTGGTCCTGCCGGCGACGGTGCCCTCCGACCTCGCCTCGGTGATCGAACCGCTCACCTCGGTCCTGCGCTCGCTGCTGCTCAACCCTCCGAAGCCCGGCGACACCTGTGTCGTCCTCGGCTGCGGGCCCAGTGCCCAACTGGCCGTCCAGGTCCTCGACCGCCACCTCGGCGCGGGCCCGATCACCGTGCTCGACCGCAACGACGACCGGATGGCCATCGCCCTGCGCCACGGGGCCTCGCACGCCTTCAACACCGAGACCCAGGCGGCGGAGCTGGAGGCGTACGTCCGGGAGTACCACGACCAGTACGCCGACTACGTGTTCGACGCCCTGCCCCACATCGCTGCGCCGGGCGGCCACGCGGACGGCGGGGACACGGGCGCGGGCAAGGACATCCGCGAGCTCGCGATGGGACTGCTGCGCCCCGGCGGGGCCTACGTCATCTACGGTGCGACGGCCGTCCCGCAGCGGTTGAACACCTGGATGATCCTGGCCAAGGGGCTGAAGCTGCTGTCCACCCCGTTCGACGTGCGCTCGTTCCCCATGGCCCGCTCCGCCCATGTCACCGGCGTGGCGCTGCGGCTCGTCGAATCGGGCCTGATCGATCCCGCCCCGCTGATCACCTCACGGGTCTTACTCAGCGACGAGGCCACCGTCCGCGAGGCCTTCACCGGCTACAGCCGGGGGGCCTCGATGAAGACCTCCATGCTCTCCCCGTCCGCGCTGCTGGAGCACGTGCGGCGCACGGCCGGCTCCGCCGGCGCCCCCGTACCCGCCCCCGCCGACGCATCCGTCCCCTCCCCCGCCGGCGCCCCCGGCTCCGAGGGGCCCGCCCCCACCCTCACCCCCGGCGCCTTCGCCGAGCAGGCCGGGATCCCCGGGTGAGCGCGACCGACGCGCGGGTCCTCCCGGACCACCCGGACCACCCGGACCACCGGGCCCCCGCGTTCGTCCGGGACCGGCTGACCACCATGGCCTACGGGGGCCTGGCCGTCTACGCGTACCTCCTGTACGCGCTGGGCCCGTTGCTGCCGCTGCTGCGCCGGGACCTGCGCCTCGGCTACACGATGATGAGCCTGCACTCCACGGCCTTCGCGGCCGGCGCGATCCTCACCAACCTGCTCTTCCGCCGGGCCCGGCGGCGGCTCGAGCACCGGCCGCTGTTCTGGTCCGCCCTCGGGGCGCTGGCCCTGGGCGCCCTCCTGCTGGCGACGGGCCCCACGGCGGCGGCGACCCTGAGCGCGGCCGCCGTGGGCGGCGTCGGCGGCTCGCTGCTGCAGACCACGGCCCTGGCGGTGCTGGCCGAACACCACGGCGGGCACGACTCCCTCCGGGCGCGGGCCCTGGTCGAGGCCAACGCGGCCGCCAGCGTCAGCGCGCTGGCCGCGCCCCTGCTCATCAGCGGCCTCGAAGGGGCCGGCGCGTCCTGGACCTGGAGCCTGCTCGTCCCCGCCCTCGCCGCCGGGGTGATGTACCCCGTCTTCCGCACCGAGCCGCTGCGGCCCCGCACCGCGCCCGCCCCCGACGCCGCCCGCGGCCCGGCGGAGCACGGCCGGCTGCCCGCCGTCTTCTGGCTCCGCGCCGCCCTGTGCGGCGGCGTGGTCGGGTTCGAGTTCTGCCTCGCGTACTACGCCTCACCCGAGCTCACCAGTGTCACCAGTCTGACGGTTGGGCAGGCCTCAGCGGCGCTCGCCCTGTTCTACGGCGGTGAACTGGTGGGCCGGCTGGCCGGGAGCCGGCTGGCCGCCGGCTCGCGCCCCGCCGGCACGGCTCCGCTGCTGGTGGCCGCCGCGCTGGCCCTCACCGCCGCCGGGTTCCTCGTCCTGTGGCTCGCCACCACCCCCGGGCCGGCCCTGGCGGGCCTGGCCCTCAGCGGGCTCGGCGTCGCCAACCTCTTCCCGCTCACCCTCTCGCTGGCCGTGAGCGCCGCCCCCGGCCGGACCGACCAGGCCACGGCCCGCGTCCAACTCCTGGTCAGCTCCTGCATCATGCTCGCCCCCCTGCTGCTCGGGGCGCTGTCCGACCGGCTCGGCGTCCGCTCCGCCTTCGGCCTCGCCGGGTGCCTGCTCCCGGTCGCCGCGCTGCTCCTCGCCGCCCAGCGGCGGCGCCGGCCGGCCGCCGCCCGGGCGCGGAGCGCCGCTCAGGGGCGCCGGCCCCGCACCGCACCCACGCCCGCCCTGCCCGCACGAGCGCGGCCCGCCGACGCATCCCCTGGAGTCACCGACCGTGTCGATCACTGAAAGCTCCGCCCGCGCGCGCGACACCCTCCTGCGCAACCACCGCAGCGGCTTCTCCCGGGCAGCGCAGCGCCCCTACGACTTCACCTGCCCCTCCCCGGACAGCTACCCCTTCCAGTGGGCCTGGGACAGCAGCTTCCACGCCATCGCCCTCGTCCACGTCGACACCCGCCGGGCCCGCGACGAGCTCCGCTCGCTGCTCAGCGCCGTCACCCCCACCGGGTTCCTGCCGCACATGGTGCTGTGGCAGGACGACCTGAGGCCCACCGCGACCGCGGACTTCCGGATCGACCTCTGGCAGGGCTGGCGCTCGGTGACCATCGCTCCCCCGGTCGTCGCCCGGGCCATCGAGCAGGTGTACCGGGCCACCGGGGACGAGCTGTGGCTGCGCCGCGTCCTGCCGCCCGCGCTGGCCTTCTTCGGCTGGCTCAGGCAGCACCGGACGAGCCCGGGCACCGGCCTGATCGAGATCTACCAGCCGGACGAGTCCGGCCTGGACAGCAGCCCCAAGTACGATGCCGCGCTCGGCATCGAGGCGGCCCCCGAAGCGGCCGTGCACGCCGCCTGGCACGGCGCGATGCGGTCCCTGATCGACGCCTACTCCTCCCCCGCCCGCACGCCCGAGAGCCCGTTGCGCGAGCGCAGGCTGTTCGTCTGGAACGACGTGCTGGTCAACACCGTCTACGCCGACGGGCTGGCCTGCCTGGCCCGCCTCGCGCACACCGCGGGGCTGGGCGGGCGCACGGCGGCCCGGTTGGCCGAGGAGTCCCGGGCGATCGGCGCCGCCCTGATGCGGCACTGCTGGGACGAGGTAACCGGCGCCTTCTACGATCTCGACCTCGTCGCGGGCAAACGCCGTGACCTGCTCACCGCCAGCTCGCTCCTGCCCATCCTCCTCGACTCGGTGCCGGCGCCGGCCGCGCGCCGGCTCGTCGAGGACCACCTGCTGAACGAGCGGGAGTTCTGGCGCTCCCATCCGATCCCCAGCGTCGCCGCCACCGAGCCGTCGTACGACCCGTCGTTCCGCACCGGGGCGATCTTCCGCGGCTCCAGCTGGGTCAACCTCAACTGGTACCTGTGCCAGGGCCTGCGCAGCCGCGGCTACCACGCCGAGGCCGACCTGCTCACGGCCCGCACCTGCGCGCTCGTCGCGGCCTCGGGCACCCGCGAGTGCTACAGCCCGGAGGACGCCACCGGGCACGGCGCGCAGTCCTTCGGCTGGAGCTCCCTCGTCCTGGACCTGGCCGCCACCACCACCGCCACGGCCACCACCACCGCCAGGGCCACCGCCGCCGCACAGGAGGAGCACTGACCATGGCCAACTGGGGATTCCTCGGGGCCGGTTCGATCGCCGCCTCCAGCCTGGCACCGGCCGTGCACGCGGCCGACGGGCCCAGGCTGCACGCCGTGGCCGCGAGCGACGCCCGGCGCGCCCGGGCGCTCGACCCCGTGCGGGTGTACACCCGCTACGAGGACCTGCTGCACGACCGCGAGATCGACGTCGTCTACATCGCGCTCCACAACAGCGCCCACCGCCCCTGGGTGGAACGCGCCCTGCGCGCGGGCAAGCACGTGCTGTGCGAGAAGCCGCTCGGGCTGACCGCCGCCGAGGTCACCGCGATGGCCGACACCGCCCGCGAGAGCGGCCGGCTCCTCGTCGAGGCGGCGTGGAACCGCTGGCACCCCCGCACCCGGGACCTGGAAACGCTGATCACCCGCGGCGCGATAGGAGCCGTCCACACCGTCACGGCCCGCTTCGACGGCCTCGCCCCCGCGGCCGGCAACTACCGCCTCGACGCCGCCCTCGGCGGCGGCGCCCTCTACGACGTGGGCTACTACGCCGTCTCCGCGGCGCTGGCCGCCTTCGGCTGGCAGAGCCCTCGGGTGGTACGGGCCGAGCAGGACTTCTGGCGGCCCGGCTCCGCCGACTCGGCCACCGACATCCTGCTCGAGTTCCCCGGCCGCGGTACGGCCGACGTCGGCTGCTCACTGGTCGGCGGCGCGTGCGAGACGTTCACGGTCGAGGGCAGCACGGGCTCCATCACCCTCTCCCCGCCGGCCTTCTGCGCCGGCGCGGCCCCCAGCGCCCTCACCGCCAGCGGCGACGCCCGGCAGCGGCACTACCCGTCCGTGGACCCCTACCGCCGCATGGTGGAGTCGGTGGACGCGGCGGTGCACGGCGACACCCGCGCCCACCTGGTACCGCTGGACCAGTCCCGTCTCATCGCCGCGACGCTGGACGCCGTCCGGGAACACCTCGCAGCGGCGGCGGTGTGACGGGCGATCAGTTACGGTGTGCAGTCGCCGGGCTCGGCCGAGGTGACAGCCACCGGGCCAAGGTCGACGCCGTGGCCGGCGGACAGCGCGAGGGCCGCATCGACCCGAAGGTACCGGCGGTGGACCTGTTCGCCATCGTCCTGCGGATCACCGAGAGCTGGCTGGACGCACCGCCCGCCCTGGCCGCCGGCGCCCCGGTCGGCCCGCGCTCATCCGAGCGGTCCGCGGGCCCGTGACGGAGACCCGGCCTCGGTTGCCCCCGGGGCGTTCGTCGCCGGCGGCCGCCCCGGGCGTCACGCCGCGACCGGGGCCATCCGGGCCAGGACGGCGCGCAGGACGGTGTTGAAGGCGTCCGGGCGTTCCTGGTGGGGCATGTGGGCGGCGGCCTCGATGACGTGGAGTTCGCCGTGCGGGGCGAGGGCGGCCAGGGTCTTCGACACCTCGAGCGGGATCTCGGTGTCGTGGCGTCCGTGGATGAAGGCGGCGGGGACGGCGAGGCGGGGCAGGGCGGGCCGTGGGTCGTAGCTCTGGCACTCGGTGAAGATGGCGTCGATGAAGACGCCCGAGTCGAGGAGTTGGCGGATGGTCCAGTCGACCTGGGCCCGACTGGCCGTGGGGCCGTACCAGTTGGGCACCCAGTCGGCGAAGGTCCCGGCCCGGTCGGCGGCGAGGTCGGCGATCAGGGCGTCGAGCTGCGGGGCCATGCCCCGGCTGGGCCAGTAACCGGGGCCGTCCACCGAGACCAGGCCGCCGATCCGCTCGGGCTCGGCCAGGGCGGCTTCCAGGGCGAAGGTGGCGCCGACCGAACTGCCCACCAGGACGGGGCGTTCGAGGCCGAGGTGGGCGATGAGAGCCAGCAGGTCGGCGACGTTGCCGGCGGTGTCGTTGCCGTCCACCGGGTGGTCGGAGCGGCCGCAGCCGCGCCAGTCGACGGTGACGGTGCGGTGGTCCCGTGCCAGGTCGGCGACCTGGGCGCGCCAGGCCCGGCCGCTGGTGCCCCACCCGTGCAGGAAGACCAGCGGGCGGCCGCTGCCGTGGTCCTCGTGGTAGAGGTCGATCCCGTTGACGTGCGCGAACGGCATGAGGTTCTCCTCGATTCCCCTTGTGCCACCGGTGCGGTGGCGCAGGACCCATCACACCGGGCCGGCCGGTGGGGACCAAGGAGCGTTCCGCACCTACACTGATCAGCGATCGTGATGAATCGCCGGGGGTCGGCCGGGGCGTTGACGAGCGGGGGGCGTGGGTGGAACTGCGGCAGGTCCGGTACTTCCTCGCGGTCGCCGAGGAACTGCACTTCGGCCGCGCCGCCGAGCGCATGCACATCGTGCAGTCCGCCGTCAGTCAGCAGATCCGGCGCCTGGAACGGGAGTTGGGCGTCGACCTGTTCGACCGCACGACGCGCAGCGTGACGCTGACGGCGGCCGGCAGCGTCTTCGTGGACCGGGCCCGGGCCCTCGTCGCCGCCGAACGGGCCGCGCTGGAGGCGATCGCGGCGCTGCGCGCCGAGGCCTGCGCGGGAGTTGCCGTGCTGCGCATTGGCACCAACGTCGGCCTCGGTGCGCGGCTCGAACGGCTGCTGGACCGGCTGGGACACCGGGCACCGGACCTCGCCGTCGAACTGGTCAGCGCCGCGCCGGCGGACCGCCTCCAGCGCGTGCGCGACGGCGAGCTCGACGCGGCGTTCGTGCGCGGCGTCTCCCGCAGCCCGGGGCTGGAGCTGGTGCCGCTGTGGCGGGAGCGGTTCGTGGTGGCCCTGCCCGCCGGGCACGCGCTCGCCGCGCACGAGGCCGTCCGCCTCGCGGACCTGGCCGGGATGCCGCTGCGGATCGCCCCGCGGGAGGCCAACCCGCACCTCGTGGACCTGGTCCTCGACGCCTGCCGCGCCGCCGGGTTCGAGCCCGTCCTCGGCCCCGCGTTCACCACCGACCAGGACACCCTCGCCGCGATCGGCGCCGGCGGCACCCACTGGACGGTCTTCTACGCGAGCCAGGCCGAGGTCCTGCCGACGATCCGCACCGTCTTCCGGCCCCTCGCCGACCCGCACGCCCCGACCATGCCCACCTACCTCGCCGTCCGCCCCGACGCACCCGCCCGCGCCCTCGCGCCCCTCCTCGACGCGTGCCGTGACGTCGCGGACTAGGGATCGCGGCCGCCGGGCGGGGGCGGCCGGTGCGGCTACCAGGGAACGGTCCGGCCCTGGTAGTCGAGGAACCGCACGCCGGGGGTGCCGAACTGAGCGAGCATGACGTCCACCAGCCGGGGGACGCTGTCCTCGATGCCCAGGGGGGCGTCCGCCCCTCCCAGGTCCGTGCGGACCCAGCCGGGGGCCATGACCAGCAGTGTGCGGGCCGGTTCGGGCTGGCGGACCGCGAAGCTGCGCATGAACTGGTTCAGGGCCGCCTTGCTGCCTCGGTAGACCTCTCGCCGGCCGGTCTCGTTGTTGGCGATGCTGCCCTGGCCGGAGGACATCGCACCGATCAGGCCGGTCGGGGTGACGAGGTCCTGCAGGGATTCGATGACGCGCATCGGGCTCAGCGCGTTGGTGAGCATGACGTCGTTGAACTCCTCGGTGGTGACCTCGCCGATCGGGACGTGTTCGTTCCGGGTGGTGATTCCGGCGTTGACGAACAGCAGGTCCAGTGCGCGGCCGTCCAGGCGCCTGCGCAGGGCCGCGATCTGCTCCGGCTCGTTGATGTCCAGCGTTTCGATCTCCACCCTGGCGCGGGCGGTGTCGGCGAGTTCGTGGAGCCTGGTCCTCGCGGATGTCGCGCTGTCCGGCCGGACCGTGCCGATGACGTGCCATCCCCGGTGGAGGAACTGCTCGGCGACGGCGTGGCCCAGTCCGCGGCCGGCGGCGACGATCAAAGCGGTCGGGGGCGTTGCGTTCGAGGGGGAAACAGACACAGGCGGGAGTCCTTCGGTGGGTCGTCGCTGCCGAGCGGCCGGGATGCGCGGACGGGCGGGCCCGGTTCGCGGCTCCCGGCTCCTTCGGCCGTACTCGGCAAGCCTCGGCCACGCGCAGTGCGCGGCGGCCCGGAAATCGCGCTTTCTGTAGCATGAGCGCCATGTCACGCGCCGAGATCGCCGATTCCGGCATTCTGGAGCCGGACGATGTGCGAATCCTTCGCGCTCTTCAGATCGATCCACGGGTGGGGTTCGCGACCGTGGCGGCGGTCCTCGGGCTTTCCGAGCCGACCGTGGCCCGCCGCTACCGCCGGATGCGCCGGGCCGGGGCGATCCGGGTGATCGGGGTCGTCGATCCTGGAGCGCTCGGGCAGAGCCGGTGGATGGTGCGCCTGCGCTGCCGGCCCGGCGGCGCGGCGGCGATCGCCGAGGCACTCGCGCGACGCGAGGACGTCAGCTGGGTCGCGCTGAACGCCGTCGGCTCCGAGGTGACCTGCGCCGTGCGCTCGCGGTCGCCGGAGCAGCGCGATGACCTGCTCGGGCGCCGGCTGCCCCGCGCCGCCGCGGTGCTGGACGTCCAGGCGTCAGTGCTGCTGCGCCAGTTCGTCGGCGGACGCGGGCACTACTGGGCCGCACTCGCCGGAACGCTGACCCCCGCGCAGGAGTCCGCCCTGGGGCCGGGCGGCAGCCCGTTCGTCGAACGGCCGGTCGTCCGGAACCAGCCGTCGCCGCTCAGCGCCGAGGACGAGAAACTGCTGGCGGCCCTGGCCGCCGACGGACGGGCCAGCCTCGTCCAACTGGCGGCCGCGGCCGACCTGACGCCCGGCCGGGTGTCCCGTCGCCTGAGCGCGCTGATCTCCGGTGGAGTGGTCCACATCGACGTGGAGATCGCCCCGGTGGCCCTGGGGTACCGGGCCCGGGCGGTCCTGTGGATGCGGGCCCACCCGGGCCGGATCAAGGCCGTGGGGCGGGCCATGGCGCAGATGCCCGAGGTGGGATTCGCCGCCGCCGTGTCCGGACCGTACAACCTCCAGGCCGTCGTGCAGTGCCGCGATCTCGACGAGCTGTTCGAGTTCACCACCGAGCGCCTCGGCACCCTGCCCGGTGTCGAGGGCATGGAGATCAGTCCCGTCTTCCGCCAGGTCAAGCAGGCCGGGACGCGAGTGGACGGCGACCGCCTGACCGACCCGCCGGGCGAGGACGGGCCCGGCCGCCGCTGACGCCCGCGACGGACCGGGGCCAGAGGTGGGGAGGGGGCCAGGGGTGGGGCGGGGGATCTTCGTACGAGCCGCCCTCGCCGACCGGGCTCCGGAGGGCCGGGCCTTCCGCCTCCTTTTCACGGCACCCCCGCGGCGGCCGGGAAGGAACGTGTGAGAGAGTCGGCGGCCCGAAATGCGAGGAGGAGCCGGTGCACGGCAACGGGCCTGGAGGCGCGGACGGTCCCGGGGCCGGCCGGGTCCTGGTGGTGGACGACGACGCGGCGATCCGGCGCACCCTGGAACGCGGCCTGCGGCTGAGCGGGTTCGCCGTCGCGCTGGCCGAGGACGGCGAGACGGCGCTCGCCCGCCTGCGGGCCGCCGCGACGGACGTCCTGGTGCTCGACGTCTCGATGCCCGGCCTCAGCGGCGCCGAGGTCTGCCGGATCCTGCGGGCCCGGGGTGACGACATCCCCGTTCTGATGCTGTCGGCGCTGGACGAGCCCGCCGACCGGGTGGCGGGCCTGCAGGCCGGCGCGGACGACTACCTGGTGAAGCCGTTCGCCCTGGAGGAGCTGGTGCTGCGGCTGCGCGCCCTGTTGCGCCGCCGCCCGCCGCAGCCCGCCGACCGGGTGCTGGCCGGCCCGCTGGTGATCGACCCGGCGACCCGGCAGGCCCACCTCGACGGGCTCGAACTGCGGCTCACCCGGCGCGAGTTCGAGCTGCTCACGCAACTCGCCAGGAACGCCGGCATCGTGCTGTCCCGGGAGCTGCTGCTGGAACGGGTCTGGGGGTACGACTTCGAGGTGCGCAGCGACGCCGTGGACACCTTCGTCAGCTACCTGCGGCGCAAGCTGGAGGCCGGGGGCCGGCCCCGGTTGGTCCACACCGTCCGGGGGGTCGGATTCGTGCTGCGGCTGCCCGGCGGGAACGGGTAGCGGGCGCCGTGCGACTGTCCACCCGGATCGCCCTGTGGTCCGCCGTCGTGGTGCCGCTGCTGGTGGTGCTGGCCGGGCTGCTGCTGGTGCCGCTGGTCGGCCGGGACCTGCGGCACCAGCAGGACGCCCGGTTGGCCGACCGGGCGGCCGCCGTCCTGCCGAGCGTGCGCACCCTGGTGGCCGACGACACCCGGGGCCGGCCCAAGGCCGAGCAGAACCAGCAGCGCAAGGTGCTGGACGCCGCCCTGGACTCGGGCGTGCGGGTCGCCGCCCAGGACGGCACCGTGCTGCTGGTGGGCGGCCCGCAGCCGGTCGACGACCGGGCCCTGCCCACCGCCCCGGGCGGGCCGGTCACCGTCCGCGATCACGGGGCGGTGTGGCGGGTGCTGACCGTCCGCGTCTCCGGCGGCGGGGCGGGCGGCGGGACGCTGTGGGTCAGCGAGCCCGGCGGCCTGGCGGGCAGCCAGACGGCGACGGTGCGCCGGCGGGTCCTGCTCGTGGCGGCGGTCTCGGCGCCGGTCGCCGCGCTGATCGGTTTCGCCCTCGCCGAGCGCGCCACCGCACCGCTGCGCCGGCTCAGCCGCCGCGCCTCGGAGCTCGACCCGGCCGTCTCCCCCGCCGGCGGCGGCGAGCCGGACGGCGGTGGCGAGCCCGGCGGTGTGGCGCGCACGGGCGGCGGCGCGCGCTTCGCGGCGGAGCGCAGCGGCACCGTCGAGGTGGACGAACTCGCCGCCGCTCTGGCCCTGTTGCTCTCCCGTTACGACGAGCAGGCGCTGCGCACCGCGCAGGCGCTGGAGACCGCGCGCTCGTTCTCGGTCGCCGCCTCGCACGAGCTGCGGACGCCGCTGATGAGTCTGGGCACCAACCTGGACGTGCTGGCCGCCCACCAGGACCTCCCGGCCGGTGAACGGGCGGAGATCGTCGCCGAGTTGCGCGAGGACCACGCCCGGCTGCTGGACCTGCTCACCGCGCTCGCCACGCTGGCCCGCGGAGACCTCGTCGAGGTCGACTCCTTCGGCCCGGTCGACCTCGCCGAACTCACCGACGCGGCCGCTGCCGAGGCCCGGCGCCGGCACCCCGCGGCCGAGTTCACCGTCGAACTCCCGCCGGAGCTGCGGTTGTTCGGGTGGGAGTCGGGCCTTCGGATGATGCTCGTCAACCTGCTGGTCAACGCCGCCGTGCACGGGCGCGGCGGCGCGCAGCGGAGGGAGCCGGCCCGGGTGAGCGTCCGGCTGGTCCCGGCCGGGCCGGTCGCGCTGCTCACCGTCGACGACGCCGGGCCGGGCGTGCCCCCGGGCGAGCGCGAGGCGGTCTTCCACCGCTTCCACCGCCGGCGCGACAGTCCGGGCTCAGGGCTCGGGCTCACGCTGGTCGCCCAGCAGGCGGCACTGCACCGGGGCACCGTCCGGATCACCGATCCGCCGGGCGGCACCGGATGCCGGGTGGAGGTGCGCCTGCCACTGCCCGACGCCGACGCACCGACCCTCCGGCTCCCGGCCCGGCGGGACTGGATCACGGGCGAGCAGCGCTGAACGCCGCTCCCGGCCCGGCGCCCCGCGGCCCCGCGTTTCACAGGGATTCCACAAGAAGCCGTCCTACGCTCCCGGCGACCGGGCCGCAGCGGGCCCGCAACCGCCGGCCCGGTCCCGCAGACCGTCCACGGCAGAAAGGGACGCCCATGTCCGTCAACCGCACCTCCGCCCACCGCACCTCCGTCCGCCGCGGGGCCGTCAGCCGCAGGGCCGCCGCGCTGGGCGCCCTGGCCCTGGCCGGCTCGCTGCTCGCCGCCGTCCCCGCCCAGGCGGACGGGACGGGCGGCTCGCCGTCCACCGCCCCGTCCGCCTCGTCGGCCGGGTCCACGCCCACGGGCGACGGCGCGAAGGGCGTCTGCAAGCGGCTGCCGAAGACCGAGCAGCACGTCACCACGGCGCTCGCCCGGCTGAACGGCGACGCCGCGGTCGCGGGCTCGGTCGCCCGCCTCCAGCAGCGGGTCGACAACGCCAAGGCCGCCGGCCACCCGGAGATCGAGAAGCTCCTCAACGACCGTCTCACCGCCCGCAAGAGCCTGGTCACCACCCTGCAGACCCGCCAGAGCGACCTCGGCTCCGTCGCCACCTGGTGCGCCGCCCACGGCCAGGGCACCTCCCGGTGAGCCGCCGCCCGCGCGCCGTCCTCGCGGCCCTGGTCCTCGCCGGGGCCGCCCTGCTGACCGCCTGCGGCCCGGCCGGGCACCCGGCCCCCGGCGCCGCCGACACCGGCCAGGTGCAGGACATGCAGCACAAGCTCGACGCCGCCGACAGCGCTGCCGGCCAAGCCGACACCGACACAGCGGCCGACGGCAACTGACGCGCCGACCGCTCGCCGACCCGCTCGGCGAGCGGTTTCCGCTCTCTCGCCCGACCGGCCGCGCGTGGCCGTGCGCGACCGGCCCTCAGGCCCCGGCGGCGGACTGTTCGGCGTCCCCGAAGCGGGCCAGGGTCAGGGCGCCGGCCACGGCGGCCACGAAGCCCAGCGCGGCGACCGGGGTCAGGCCGTGCCGGGTGTGGTCGCCGAGGACGAGCACCCCGACCACCGCCGGGCCGAGCGTCTCCCCCAGCACCATCGCGGCCGTCGCGGACGTCACCGACCCGTGCTGCATCGCCCAGGTCAGCGCGGCGAAGCCGCCGATCCCCGCCACGGCGACCGCGTACGCCGAAGGCTCGGCCAGCAGCTGCGGCAGCCTCGGTTGCGGCAGCACCCGCACCGCCACCCCGATGACCCCGAACTGCAGGCCCGCCACCAGCCCCAGCAGCGGAGCGCGGCGGGCCCTGCCGTACCGGACCGCCGCCCAGCCCGCGCCGAGCAGGGCCACCGCGACGAGCAGCACGCCCAGCCGCAGCGCGTCGTCCCCCCGGCCGTGGCCGTCCCGCCCGGCGGTGAGCGCCAGCAGCAGCAGTCCCGCGCACACCGCCGCCACCCCGGCCCACTCGCTGCGGCGCAGCCGCACCCGCAGCACGCGGGCCGCCCCGACGGCCGTCACCGCGAGCGCGGAGGCCATCGCCGCCTCGACCTCGTAGAGCGGCAGGCGCTCCAGGGCGACCAGTTCGGCGGCGAAGCCGCACACGTCCATCCCCACGCCCGCCAGGAAGGGCCACTGGCGCAGTGCCCCGGCCAATGCCGCGGCCTCCCCCGTCCGCTCCCCCGTCCGCTCGCCCGCCGGCTCGCCCGCCCGCGGGCTCGCGCCGGCGGCCCGCCGGGCGCCGACCGCCTGCAGCACGGTGGCCGACCCGGTGAGCAGCGCGGCCAGGAGGGCGGCGAGCAGGCCGATGAGCATGGCCCCGACGGTACGTCCGCGGTCGCCCGCACGATCGCCTGGCACGCCGTCGCGCCCGCGCCCCGGCCGGCCGCCACCCCTGGATCGGTCTCGGGCTCGGGGCTGTGGCGGCGAGGGGGCGCGGGCGCCCGTTGGGGCGGGCCGGCCTCAGCCCTGGAGGGACCATTCGTTGATCACGTCGAGGTTGCGGAACACCGGCGGCCCTTCGCACAGGGCCGCGACCCGGGCGGCGAAGTCCGCCGTCTCCGGACGGTCGGAGTTCTCCATCGCCTGATCGAAGGAGGGGAACTCCACGATGTTCAGGTACACGTTCTCGCGGTCGCGGTCACGGGTTTGCACGGCCCGGGTCGCCAGCTGGTGGCCCGCGTTCTGCTCGACCCAGCTGTCGAGCAGGGCGTTGAACTCGTCGATGCGACTCGTCTGGTACTCGATGATCTGGATGAAGCTCACGTCAGGCTCCTCGACTCAGCAGCGGGCGGGCGGCTGAACACCCCTTCCAGCGTCGCCTCCGTACCCGCGCCCCGCAAAGGCAGCGCGGGGCCCGCTCAAGCGCTCGTCAGGGGGTGCCCAGGGTCGGCGGGCGGATCGCCTCGGGGAGGCCGACGGCGAGCACCGTGCCCTGGCTCTCCCGCCAGAACTGCAGCGAGTCACCTGCCTTCTTCTGCACCGGATCCGATTCCGGGATCCCCTCGATTCTGACCGCCATCGCCTTTTCGGAGCAGCCGACGGTGGCGAATTGGAAGGGCTCCAGGGGGGAGGTCGCCAGGGTGTATTTGCCCTGGAGGATTGTCCCGGGGAATTCCTGGTGGGCGTCCGAGGTACCGGTCCGGCCCGCCGGTCGGGGTGTTCCGAAGGAGGTCGGGGTGGTCGCCGTCGGCATGGCCGGTGAGTCCGGGAGGAGCGCGACCTGGCAGGCTCCGTCCCGCACCGAGAGGATCACGTCGGTACCCGAGATCGCGGCGACGCCGAGGATCTTGGCGGTCCCCTTGGCTGGTGGGGCGTCGATGCTGCGCTGGATCGCCTCGCCGGCGGACGTGGCGGCGAGCCCGTTCAGGGCCCAGGGGCCGTCCCCTTCCCGGGGTGGGGTGCCGCCCCCGGTGCAGGCGGTCGCGAGGGCGGCCGTGAGGAGGAGTACCGTGCCCGTGAACCGGCTGGATCGCCGCATGTGCCGAAGTCTCCCGGTCTGCCCAAGTCGCCCGGTGCATCCGGGGGTTGGAGTCAGGCTACCGGGTCTCGGTGATCTCCCGTGGGTGTCTGGCGGCCGGGGTGGTCGGGGGCGGCCGCTCCCGGCCGCCCGGGCCGCCGTTTCGGCATCGGCAGTGCCAGGCCGGGGCGGTCACGGTCGCGTTGAGCGGCCCGGCGCGGCTTCTCGGTGGCCGCCGGGTGGGTGGGCGGGTCTTCGGTTAGCGTCGGCCGTGGGGGTTCGGACGGTGGTCGGAGGTCGATGGCATGGCGACGGCGGCACTCACGCGGCTGGTGGACGGGTGGCGGCAGGCGGCGGACCGGCAGCTGACGCCGACCAAGCGGTCCCTGGTGGTGATGTGGGCGGCGTTCGGCACCACCTTCGGCACGGTGCGGCTCATCACGCACGGGATCAGGGGCGGCTGGCTGCCCTGGGGCAACGTCTCGGCCGGCGGGAAGCACCTGCACCACTACAACATCGGCATCGCGGCGCTGGCCGGGGTCGGCCTGGTGGCCGTCCGCGGTGACGAACAGGCGGTCGGCCACCCGGCGGTGGCCGCCGTCTACGGTGCGGGCGCGGCCCTGATCACCGACGAGTTCGCGCTGCTGCTGGACCTGCAGGACGTCTATTGGGCCAAGCAGGGCCGGGTGAGCGTCGACGTGTCGTTGTGCGTGCTCGCCGCGCTCGGCGGCTACCTGTCGGCCGCACCGTTCTGGCACGAGATCGTCCGGGTCACCCACCGCCGGCTGACGGCCGGGTGAGATCGCGTCGGCCGGGCGACGGCGGCAGCGCCGGCTCGCCGACGCCGGCGACGGCGAGCCGGCCCGCGCGGCAGGGGGGGCGGTTTTCAGGGCCCGATGGTGGTCCAGGCGCCGAAGGAGCCGTCCGTTCGCTGACGGCTGTGGCGCAGGCGGCCGTCCGGGCCGAGCGCGACCAGGTCGGCGAGGCCGTCGCGGTCGACTCCGGCGGCCGGGGAGCCGACGACGAGGCCGTCCAGGGCGCTCCAGTCGCCGAAGTGCCCGTCGGCGTCCTGGTGGTTGACGCTGACACCGCCGTCGCGGTTGCGGACGGCCACCACGGTGCGGTGGGGGGCGGGGGCGTCCGCGGTGGCCACGGCCGGCTCGCCGTCGCCGGCGTCGGCGGCGGCGTCGCTGCCGCCGTCGTCGGGTCTGTCGCCGACGGGCTGGGCCGCCGGCGTCCACCGGCCGCCCGGGGCGGTCTGGGTGAGGCGGACGGTGGAGGAGCGGGCGGTGGGCCCGGGCAGCAGGCCGCCTTCGGACAGGCGGCGGTAGAACAGCACCAGGCGGCCGTCGGGGTCCTCGGCCGTGCTGAGGCGGCCCACCGGCGCGATCGCCGGGAAGCCGGGGTCGGGCCTCAGGGCGGCGTCGGGTGCGGACTGGGTCCAGTGCAGGACGGCGGGGCGGGTGCCGGCTGACGCGGTGACGGCGAAGACCTCGATCCGGCCGTCGGCGGTGGTGGCGGCGGTGGGCGGGCCCTGCACGCCGGCCCCTCCGAGGCCGGTCCACGCGCCCCACAGGCCGTCGGGTCCGCTCTGGGCCCTGGTGCTGAGGCCGCCGTCGCGGTTGCGGACGAACAGGTGCAGCCGCCCGTCGCCGTCGGCGGCCACGGCGGGCAGGCTCACCTGGAGCGCGGGGTCGGCGAGTTTGGAGGCCTTCGCGGGGGTGGCGGTGTCGGGGTTGCCCAGGTCGGCCCAGGTCCACGTGCCGGAGCCGTCCTGGGTGCGGGAGACGATCTCGCCGGTGTCCGCGCGCTGCCCGAAGACCGCGAGGGTGCCGTCCTGACGGCGGATCACGGTCAGGCCGGCCGTCAGCGGCCGGTCCGGGGCGTCGTGGTCGACCGGGCCGTGCCACACCTTGTCCGCGTCCTCGGCCCACTCCAGCAGGGTTCCGCTCTCCACCGCGAAGGCGTGCAGGCAACCGGTGCGGTCGGCGGCCACCACCTGGGAGGTGCGCGGGTAGCGCAGGTACTGCCGGGACTGCCAGCTCGCGTACGCGCTCTCGGCGAAGGCGGTCCCGGTGGGCAGCTTGGCGTCGTGCTCGGCGTACCTGCGGAAGGTGGCGTGCTTGTCGGCGGCCTGCGCGGTGGACAGGTCGGCGGGCGAGGACCAGGTGTTGTAGTCGCGGTAGTGCTCGATCAGCAGCCGCTGTCCGGTCGCCGCGTAGGCGTCGGCCGCCGCGTCCGCGAACCAGGCGGCGGATATGTGGTCCGGGTGGTCGTGGTCCGCGTGGGCCGCCCAGAGCGTCGGGTCCGGCGCCGGGTCCTGCACCCTGAGCAGGGTGGGCCGCTGGTCGGCCAGGACGGCGCGCAGCATGTCGAGCAGGCGTGGGCCGTCGTAGGTCTGCGTCCAGAGGTTGCCGGGGCCGTCCATGTCCAGCGTCGGGGTCCGGGCGGGGACGGCGCTGTCGCGGGTGTCCCACAGCCGGCGCAGGGCGTTGCCGCCGAGGTAGGCGCTGTCCGCGAACTCGGGGAGGTCGAGGAAGACGAGCTGCACCGACGGGTGCGTCTTGAGGGTGAAGCGTTCGGCGACGGGGGCGCCCGGTGCCGGCCGGTAGTCCTCGCGGTCCCAGCAGGCCGGGCCGGGGTCGTCGGCGCACGGTCCGGCTCCCGTTCCGGCCGCCTCGCCCGCCATCCGGGCGTAGGCGAGGCGGGCGCCGTCCTGCCGGTGGGCGGCGTAGGCGGCCCCGCTGCCGGCGTCGCCGGCGGTCACGTAGACGGTCGTCGCCTTCAGGCCGGCGCGGATGCCGTCGGTCAGGTCCGGGTTCATGAACAGCAGGTCGTCGTCCTGGTGGGCGACGATCTGGACGACCGCGGCGGGCCGGTCCTCGGGCCGCGGGGGCGGGGCTTTCGCACCGGTGAGTGCGGACGGGAGCGCCCACGTCTGCGACAGCGTCAGGGCCCAGGCCGCCGCGGCGGTCGTCGCCCGCCCCATCCCGCAACCGCCCTTCGTTCACACCTGCCGTCTCAGCCCTCCGGGGCAGGAGTGAAGGATTATCACATCGTCAGGACGGTGGATGCCGCCGGGCCGGCCGGGCCGCCGCCCTCCTCCTCCTGCGGTGCGTCGATCTCGTAGCGGGAGGGGACCGGGAAGTACGCCCGGAGGAAGCCGGTGACGGCCGCCTCCTGTTCCCGCGGGGCGAGCTCGCCCCGGGTGCCGTCGGCCAGGCAGAAGTAGTCCGCCCAGCGCTCCTCCCCCAGGTCCGTGAGCCGGGCGAGGTCCTCGGTGCTGTCCGTGACGAAGTAGCCGTCGTAGAGGTGGCCCTCCACGGCGCGGGCGGTCGCGTGGGCGTAGTGGACGGCCAGGGTGACCGGCGCGAGGTCGCCGGCGGCCCGGAAGGGCGAGCGGACGGTGCCGTGCAGCTGCGCCGCGAACCGGTCGGCGCTCTCGGCCAGGACACTGCGGCGCAGCGGGTGCGGGGCGTGCTTGAGGGTGCGGGGGTAGGTCTTGCCGACGGCGGCGGCCAGCGCGGCGCGGGTGTTCTTCAAGGCCGCGACGTAGACGGAGTCCTCGGTGTCGGCTTCGCCGGGCGGGATGATCCGGTGGTCGGGGAAGCAGCGGGGCAGGCCGTTGCCGAGGAAGAAGTCCTCGGGGACGAGGGTGCGGCCGAGGAAGACGTCGTCGTTGACGTACAGGAAGTGCTCGGCGAGGCCGGGGATCAGGTGCAGCCGGCTCTCGATGGCGTGGGAGTTGAACACGGGCCCGGCGCCGGTGCCGGCGAACAGCTCGCGGTGCGAGACGACGGTCAGCCCCGGCTGGTCGGTGTCCAGCCAGTGCGGGACCTGGTCGTCGGTGACCAGGTGGACGTGGCGGATCCAGGGCGCGTGCGCGGCGAGCGCGCGCAGGCAGTAGCGCAGTTCGTCGCGGTTGCGGAAGCGCTGGTCGGCGTCGCCCGCGATGCCGCTGGCGGCGACGCCGTCCTCCGGTGCGACCGGGCCGGCGGTGTGGGCGAACCGGGCCCGGACGGCGGCACGGCGCTCCTGCCAGGCGGGATCGGCGTCGTCGACCCAGGTGATCACGGCGTCGATGGGGAAGGTGACCTGGTCCGGCAGGTCCGCGGCGAAGACGTCCAGCAGCGGGTAGGGCCGCCCGTCGACGGTCGACGTGGCGGTGGCCGCGAGCGAGGGCACCCACCAGCCGAGCGGGGTCTCCTCGATCGAGGCGATCGCGCCCTCGGACGGGGCGGCGGAGTCCCAGAACTCGACGTCGCAGCCGGTCTCGGGACCGTAGCGCAGACTGCCGATCACCGCGGGCCGGTAGATCCGCACGCCCTTGACCCGGTCGGCCGGCCAGATCGGACCGGCCTGCGCCCCGTCCGGTGCGCCCCGCTCGGCCGGCCCCCCGGCGCCGGTGCCGTCCGCGGGGTCCGGGTCCTGCTCCACCAGCGCGACGGCGGCGGCCAGTTGCTCGGCCAGGACGGTGCCCAGGGTGCGGCCGTGCTCCAGCAGGTCCGCGTAGACGGCCTGCCCGGCGAACGCGGCGGACAGGGCGGCCAGCACCGCCGCCCGGTCGCCGGGGGCGATCGCCAGCCGGTGCCGCGGATGCCGGTCGGGCACGATGCCGTGGGCGATGCCGTGCGCCGCCAACGCGTCGGCCACCTCCGCGAGGTTGCCGTCCCGGCGCTGCCACGGCAGGAGCGTGCGGTGCGGCTCCGCCAGGAGGTCGCCGCAGCGGGTCACACCGGCCAGGTGGTCGATCAGCTGCGCCTCGCGGGCCGACCGGTCCAGGAGCAGCCGGTCGATCGGTGCGAGCGGCTCCCCGGCCACGGATGGCGGCCCGTCCTGCAGCCCGTCCTGCCGCCGGGCCGGAGCCTGGTCGCCGTCCGCCGCCGCCGAGGACCGGCGGCGGCGGACCAGCGCGGCGAGCGGGCGCATCGCGGTGGCGAGGCGGGCCGGGGGGACGGGCACGGGAACTCCAGAGGCGGGGGCGGGGGCAAAGCGGCGAAAAGGCGGGATCGGGTGCCTTATGTCCGGACGTCCGATTTCACCGATTCCCTCTCCGTCGCACCGCTGCTGCGGTGCGGGTCCCCTTGCGCTTGGGAGATCGTATGCGATGGTGCGGATGTTTCATTGAGTTCGGATAACGATCGGGTGTCCATTTGAAGCGCGGGACTTTTGGCGGGACCGCCGCCGTCCGGGCCGCGGCTTGGGCCTTTCCCCGGCCTTTCGCTCAAAGGAGTTCCGCGGTCATGGAGTTGGGGATGGGAAGAAATCCGGATCGTGGCATTGCTTTACTTCCCCCTGGCTCTCCCATGGGGCCGCCTGGGCGCGTGCGGACGGAACGGGACGGCGGAACGGCGCGTGCCTCGCCGCTCCGCCTCGTCGTCTCAGACTCGTCGCCTCGGCCTCGTCGTCTCAGACTCGGCGCTCAGCTTTCCAGCAGGCGGTTGAAGAAGGTGCGGTACTGCTGCAGGGCCACCCGCAGTTCCTCGGTCTCGACCGAGTCACCGCGGTTCCACTGGCTTTCGAGGCTGCGGCGGCGGTCGGCGAAGGACTCGGCCAGCCGCTGCATGAGGTCGGCGACGAGGGCGTCCGCGGTGTGGACGGCCTCACGGGGGTCGTCGACGAAGTCCGTCTGCACCTGCTGCCAGCGCTCGCGCAGCTCGCCGGTCTCCGCTTCCGGGAGCAGTGGTTCGCGGCCCTCCTGCGGCCGGTCGGGGACGCCGCGTTCCCCGGCCTGGGCGGCCTGCGGGCCCTCCTCGCCCGGGCCCTCGCCCAGGCCGGTGCCCGCGTAGGGCGAGCCGGCGTCGGTGCTGCCGGTGCTGTCCGTGCTGTCGGTGGTGTCGGTGGTGTCGGTGCTGTCCGTGGTGTCGGTGGTGGCGGTGGCCTCGCCCGGGAAGACCGCCCGGTGTGCCCCGTCCTCCCGTTCGTCGGAACCGAAAACCGGGGCGGTCTGCTCTGCGGCCCCATTCGGCTGTTGCTTCTTCTCGGCGGCGGCGGCGATGTCCTCGGTGGACATCCGTTCCTCGTCGTCGAAGTCCGTGCCCGACATCCCTGTCATCTCCTTTCGGTGTTCGCCCCCCGGTCCCGGGGCGCGTCACCGTTCAGGAGCTCCGCGAACAGCGCGCGGTAGTGCACCATCGCGCTGCGGAGTTCCTCGGTGGTGGCGTCGTCCCGTGCGGCCGCGGCGTTGATCGCGTGGGCGGCGCGATAGTGCTCCAGCGTCTGCCCGTGTTCGACGGACAGGTCGCGGAGCCGCTGTTCGTAGTCCTCGGTGGGATACCCGCGGTCGTGCATCAGCAGGGTGACCAGCCGGTCGGCGTGCTGGACGGCGTCGACCGGCCGGTCGACGAACTCCTGCTGGACCCGCGTCCAGTCCTCGGTGTACTGCCGTCTCGCCTCCGGCGCCAGCGGCTTGATCCTCAGCTGTTCGTGGCGCTGTTCGCGCTCGCGCAGATCCCGCTCGGCGGACAGCCGGCTGCCGGAACGGCGGACGGTCCTCTCGTACTCCGGGCCGAACTGCTGCTGCAGTCGGCGGCGCCGGTTCACGTACCACCACAGCGCGACGGCCACGATCAGCAGGACCACGACGGGGACGATGATCGCGATGAGGGTCCCGGTTGACATCAGGTCCTCCCTCGTCCTTCGGTGCCCCAGCCGCTGCCCCGAATCGGCGGGTTGAAACCTCCTCCCGCGACCGGCCGGTCCGGATGCCGCCGCGCGGGGTGCGGCGGCTACTCACGGCGTACGGGTGACGGCTCAGAGCTGCGGTGAACTGCCGGACGTCCCGGCGGGTTCGGTGCGGGGCCGGCGGGGTTCGGTGCGGGGGTCTCATCGCGTCCGGGGGTCTCATCGCGTCCGGGGGTCTCACCGCCCGCTGGGGCCCGGCGTGCGGTGCGGCGGTCGGTGAGGGCCGGGGCGAGGGCACCGAGCATGGCGGCGCCGGTCACGGCGAACGCCCAGGGGTAGCCGGTGCCCGCCGCGAGCCAGCCGAAGGCGACGGCGCCGACGCCCATGCCCGCGTCGTAGGCGAAGTTCCACAGCGCGCTGACGGTGCCGTAGCCGGCGGTGGGCACGCGGGCGTACATCAGGTTGATCGTGGCGTTCTGGGCGATGCCGAAGCCGACCCCGAACACGCCGACCGCGACGACGACGGCCACCGGGCTGCCGGTCAGGGCCATCAGCAGGGTGCCGGCGGCCGACAGCAGCAGGCCGGGCAGCACCAGGGCGGCGGAGCCGTGCCGGTCCCCGTGCCGCCCGGCCAGCCAGCGGGCCACCGTGGACGCCGCGGGCTGGACGAACAGCGCCACGGCGACGACGCCCGTGGCCGAGGCGGCGACGGCGAGCGGCAGGAAGGTGACGACGATCCCGGCGGCGACGGCCGTGACCGCGAAGGTCACCGCCGGGCGCAGCAGGTCGGCCCTGCGCAGTCCCTCGGCGACGCCGATCGGCCGCCCGGATTCGCGCAGCCGGTCGGGCAGGCCGGGCACCGAGGGGATCGCGGCGAGGGCGGCCACGGCCGCGGCGGTGAAGACCACGCCGTAGCCGGTGTGCGCGGCCAGCCACACGCCCAGCGGCATGGCCAGGATCGCCGGGGCGCCGCTGACGATGCCGACCAGTGCCAGGCCTTCGCCGCGTCGCTCGGCGGGGATGAGGGAGGCGGTCAGCGAGCCGCCCGCGACCACGGTGAACGCGAACCCGAGCCCGCGCAGGAGGCAGACCGCGACGACGCACCACAGGTCGCGGGAGAGCAGGAGGGCGAGCGCGGGCGCGCCCAGCAGGCCCAGGCCGGCCGCCAGGACGGCGCGGTAGCCGTGGCGGTTGACCAGGGCGGGGGTGGCCAGTTCGCCCAGCACCGTCGACAGCATCAGGGCGCCGGTGGCCAGGCCGGCCTGTCCGCCGTCTTTCCCGTCGGTGGCGGCGTAGCCGGGGACGGTCGACAGCAGCAGGTAGAAGCTGGTCGAGGCGCCCAGGATGGAGAGGAAGCGCAGCAGCAGGGGGCGCGTCACCAGGGGCGGGCGCGTCAGGGGCGCCGCGGGGTTGGAGTCGAGCGTTTCGGTCACGGCAGGACGCTAAGGGCGCGACCGGACTGCCGGTAAGATCCGGTTCCGTGCCTGTGGAGTGGTCCAGTTCCCCGCCCGAGCTGCTGCTGGCCCTCGAACGCGGCAGCGCACGGCCGCTGCGTGCCCAGGTGGAGCACGGGCTGCGCGAGGCGGTCCGCACGGGCCGGCTGGGCGTCGGTGAACGGCTGCCGTCCTCGCGGGAGTTGGCCCGTACGCTCGGTGTCTCGCGGGGGCTGGTGCAGGAGTGCTACGCCCAGCTCCAGGCCGAGGGGTACCTGGTGACCCGCGCCGGATCCGCGACCCGGGTCGCGTCCGGTGCCGGCGGCGCACCGCCCGTGCCGGCCCGGGCGGGCCGCCCCGCGCCGCGGCTGCTGGCCGATTTCCGGTGGGGCGTGCCGGACTTGGGGGCCTTCCCGGTCCAGGACTGGCTGTGGGCCGTGCGGGAGGCGGCTCGCACGATGCCGGTGGCGGACTTGGACTACGGCGATGCGCGTGGCAGCGCCGTCCTGCGCGAGGTCCTGGCCGGCTACCTGCGCCGGGTGCGTGCCGCGGTGGCCGATCCGGAGCACATCGTCGTCTGCAACGGCTACGCGCAGGGCCTGGGTCTGGCCCTGGGGGTGCTCGCGGACGGCGGGGTGCGCAGCGTGGCCTTCGAGGACCCCGGTTCCCCCGCCACCGTCGGCGCGGCCGCCGCCGCGGCCGGGCTGCGGGCGGTGGCGGTGCCCGTCGACGAGCACGGCATCGACGTCCGGGCGCTGGCCGCCACCGACGCCCGCGCCGTCGTGGTCACCCCCGCCCACCAGTGGCCCACCGGCGTCGCCCTGGCCCCCGAGCGCAGAGTGGCCCTGGTCGAGTGGGCCAGGCAGCGCGACGCGATCGTCCTCGAGGACGACTACGACGCCGAGTTCCGCTACGACCGCGAACCCGTCGGCGCCCTCCAGGGGCTGGCGCCCGAGCGGGTCATCGCGATGGGCACCGTCAGCAAGTCCCTCGCGCCGGCCCTGCGGATCGGCTGGATGCTCTGCCCGCCCGCCCTGGCCCGGGCGCTCGCCGAGCACAAGCACCGCAGCGACCGCGGCACGCCCGCGCTGGACCAACTCGCCCTGGCCAGGCTGATCGAGTCGGGGCGCTTCGACCGCCACCTGCGCCGGATGCGCACTACCTACGCGGGCCGGCGGACCGCGCTGCTCGACGCGCTCGGGGAGCACGCCCCCGCGCTGGCGGTCAGCGGCCTGGCGGCCGGCTTCCACGCCGTCGCCCACCTGCCCGCGGGGGCCGACGAGCACCACGTCGTCACCGCCGCGCGGGAACGGTCCGTCGGCCTCTACGGCATCAGCGGCTGCCGCGCCTCGCGCGCCGCCGCGCCGGCGCAACTCGTCCTCGGTTTCGGCAACGTGGGCGAACGCGCCATCGCCGAGGGCGTCGCGGCCGTCGGCCACCTGCTCGCCGGGCGGACGTGACGGGCCGGCCCGTTGGCCGGTTCTCCCGGACGGGCGGAGTCCGCCACCGCCGGCGCGCCACCCGGCTCGACACTGGGGCCCGCTGCTGGCCCTCGTCACCGCGGACTACGCCCGCCGCACCCTGCGCCGCGGGTAGCCGGGGGCCGGTGGCGTCGCGCCGCCGCCGACCTCCGCCGCCACGTCACCGCCCGCGTCGGGGTCGCCCCCGCCGACTGCCGCCACGCCTTCCGTTCACCGGTCGCCCCGGCCTGACCGGGCGCGGCCCGGCACCGGGGGCGTCAGTGGTGCCAGGCCCGCCCTCCGGTGTTGTGGATGAACCGCTGCAGGACCTTCAGGGTGGTCAGGTACTCCTCGTCGGAGATGCCCGCGTGGCGCTCGGCCCACAGCTCGTCCTGAAGGGCGGCCGCCTTATCGAAGAACGCCCGCCCGTCGGGGGTCAGTTCGAGCCGCCCGCCGGCGGACTCGGTGACCCAGCCGCGCGCGATGGTCGCGTCGATGTCGGCGTTGAGGGCGTCCTGCCCGGTGTCGAGGTAGTCACGCAGGACGACCGAGACGTGGTCGCGGGTCCGCGGCTCCTCGGCATGGGCGAGTTGGGCGAGCACCCACCACTGCGGCTGCGTGGTGCCGAGCTCGGCGAGCGCGCCGCGGGTGCGGCTGACGATGGCCTTGTAGGCCGCCCAACTCCAGTATCCGATGGGCTGCTTGATCAGTTCTACGTCGCTGTGCGAGTACTCCACGGCCGGGCCCGCCCCTTCTCGTCGGTCATTCATCGGTGCGACCGACCCTAGAAGTTGAAGTCGACTTCAGGTCAAGCGGAGCGACCATGCCCACCTCTACGGTGGACGCATGATCGATCCTGTAGCGCTGCCCTCCGGCCTCCGCCCGCTGTTCCCCGGCGCCGCCGCCGGGCCGTGGGCCCTGTCCACTCCCCTGCCGCCGGGGCGCCTGATCGTCCCGGCGCAGGGTGCGGCCGAGGGCGGGGGCGATACCCCGGTGATGTGGCTGAGCGACGGGCCGGCGCCCGCCGGGCTGTGGGAGGAGCTGCAGCGGGAGCACCCGCGGTCGGGGCTGTGGCCGCTGCTGCTGACCTGCAAGGTCGGCGACCAGGAGTTCCGGCCGTGGGCCACCGGGGAGCTCCACCCGGCCCGGGCGTCCGCGCCCGGCTCCCACGACCCTTCCGCCTTGCTGCGCGGGTGGTGGAACTCCCCCGCCGTGGGCCGCCCGGACGACGCCCGGCAGGCGCGGGAACACCACATCATGCTGGAGCCGTTCGGCGCTGACTGGCCGGGTCTGGCGCCCTGCCCGCCTGCGGCACAGGACGACGACCCGGCCGCGGCCGCGGCCGCGGTGGCGCGCTTGCTGCTGCACCACAACCCCGGGCTGCGGATCGGTCTGGTGCGCGCGGACAGCGGCGCCGAGGCGCTGGCCGTCTGCGGCTGGAGCGTCGCCGGCCGGCAGGACCCCGGTGAGCTCGCCGCCGTCGTACTGAGCTGGGAGCGCAAGTTCGGCGCCCGGGTGGTCGAAGTCGGCCCCGAGGGCCTGCGGTTGAGCGCCACGGCGCGCCCCGACGACCTGGGCGGTCTGGATGACCCGGACGACCTGGACGAGATGCTGACGATCGCGGCCGAGCACATCGCGTTCTGCCCCGACAACGTGTTCAAGGGCACCGAGAGCCTGATCGACTACGCGCAGGATCTCCTGCTCGAGAAGTGCTGGTCGTTCTGGTGGTACGGGCCGCGTCCGTAGCGGCACGGTCGCGGGGCCATGCCTGGGCCGCCCGGGGCGGACGGACGGTGGCGGCGCGCGATGTCCGGGGGGTGACCGCGCGCCGCCGACCCCGCCCGCGGCCACCGTCTACCCCCGCCACTCCCGGTCCATGCCGCTGGCTCATGTCCGTTTGTTAGGTTGGCCGTTGTGACTCCAGAAGAGATGGTCCGCCTCGGCGTCGAGCGCGACGAGCAGGGTGACGGTGCGGAAGCGGAGAGGCTCTTCGGCGCGGCCGCCGAAGCGGGGAGCGCCGACGCGATGAACCGGTACGGGGTCCTGCTCGGCAAGCGGGGCGACTGGGCCGGAGCCGAGGAGTGGTACCGCAGGGCCGCCGCCACCGGGAACGCGTTGGGCGCCTACAACGTCGCGTTCGCGCTGGTGCGGCGCGGGGAGGACGCCGAAGCCGAGGGCTGGTACCGCCGCGCCGCCGACGCGGGTGACGACGAGGCCGTGGTGGGCCTGGCGCTGGCCCTTCAGCGGCTGGGCAGGCCCGACGAGGCCGAAGGCCTGCACCACCGGGCGGCCAGGCGCGGGCACCTGGTCGCGATGAACCACTACGGCCGGGCGATGGAGCGTCAGGGCGACCTGGCCCGTGCGCTGGAGTGGTACCGCAGGGCCGCCGACGAGGGCAGCGTCGACGCCATGTTCAACCTGGGCTTCCTGCTGCGGGCCCAGGGTGACCTGGCGCAGGCGCAGCGGTGGTTCCGCGAGGCCGGTGACACGGGTGACCGGCAGGCGCGGTTCGAGCTCGCCTGCACGCTGGAGACGCTGGAGCGGTTCGACGAGGCCGAGGACCTGTTCCGCGAGCTCGCCGAGGGCGGGTACGACAAGGCGCCGCAGCGACTGGCGGAGCTGCGGGAACGGCGCGCGCCCCAGGCCGCTGCGGCCGCAGCGGAGCCGGTGACGGTCGACACGGTGTACCTCCTGCACACCGGCGCGGAGCCCGCGCGGGGCGAGGTCGAACGGCTGATGAACCAGGTGGTGCGCGACACCGGCGTCGAACTGGCGGCCAGGGCCCGGCTCACCGTCACGGGCGGGGTCCACGAGCCCACCGAGGAGATCGGCCGGGCCGTCGTCGCCCGGTACGAGGGCGAGGGCGTGGTGCCGCCCGGATCGGCCGAACGGGCGATCGTCAGGAGTTACCCCGTCGAAGGGTCGCGGCGGCTGCTGATCCTCATACCCGCCGCCGCGCGCGGCGCCTGAGCGCGCGGCAGGGCCTGGGCCGTCCGGCCGCCACCGGTGTGACGCGGCGCCGTGCGCCGTGTGGGCGCGGGCGGGGCCGGGAAATCTCGTGCGATGAACAGTGACATCACCGTGCAGGTCGACGGGATCCCGCGTCGGCTGAGCGTCGACACGCGCACGACGCTGCTGGACGCCCTGCGGGAACGGCTCGGCGTGACGAGCCCCAAGAAGGGCTGCGACCACGGGCAGTGCGGCTCGTGCACGGTGCTGTCCGGCGGGCGCCGCGTGTTGAGCTGCCTGACCCTCGCCGTCACCCAGGACGGCGCCGAGGTCGTCACCGCCGAGGGGCTCGCCGCCCGGGCGGCGGCCACCGCCGACGGCGGGCAGGCCGACGGCGGACAGCACGCCGAGAACGGGCAGCACGCCGAGGACGGGCACGCCGACGGCGGCCTGCATCCGGTGCAGCGCGCTTTCATCGACTGCGACGCGCTCCAGTGCGGCTACTGCACCCCCGGGCAGGTGGTCTCCGCGGTCGGGGCGCTCGAGGAGTTCGCGAGGGGCTGGCCGAGCGCCGTCACCGAGGGCCCGGGTGCGCCGCGGCTGGACCGCGCCGAGGTGGCCGAGCGGATGAGCGGCAACCTGTGCCGCTGCGGGGCCTACGTCAACATCGTGGCCGCCGTGCGGCAGGCGGCCGGGGCGTCGGCGCACCGGCCGGCGGCGGGCGCGGGGGTGACGGGGTGAAGCCGTTCGCGTACCGCCGCCCCGCCGACGCCGCGGACGCCGTGCGCAGCGTCGCCGGGAATCCGGGGGCGGTGTTCCTGGGCGGCGGCACCAATCTGGTGGACCATCTCAAGCTGGGCGTCGTCGAGCCGGATCTGGTGGTCGGCGTCGCCGCCCTGCTGCCCGGAGGGGTGGAGGAGCTCGGCGGGGGCGCCCTGAGGATCGGCGCGGGTGTCAGCAACAGCAAGCTCGCCGCGCATCCGCGGGTGCGGGAGTGGTTCCCGGTGCTGTCGCAGGCGTTGTTGTCGGGTGCGTCGGGGCAGTTGCGCAACATGGCCACCGTCGGCGGCAATCCGCTGCAGCGCACCCGCTGCGTCTACTTCCAGGACGTGACGACGCCGTGCAGCAAGCGGCGGCCGGGCTCGGGCTGTTCGGCGATCGGGGGGTGGACGCGCCACCACGCGATCCTCGGCGCCTCCGAGCACTGCATCGCCGTCCATCCGTCCGACATGGCCGTGGCGATGGCCGCGCTCGGGGCGCGGGTGCGGGTGCTGGGCCCGGACGGCGAGCGCGTGGTCCCCTTCGTCGACCTGCACCGGCTGCCCGGCGACGCTCCCGAGCGCGACACGGTCCTCGAGCACGGTGAGCTGGTCACCGCGATCGACCTGCCGGCGCTGCCGCTGGCCCGCCGCTCGGCCTACCGCAAGGTGCGCGACCGGGCCTCGTACGCGTTCGCCCTGGTCAGCGTGGCCGCGGCGCTCGACGTGGAGGACGGGGTGATCACGGACGCGCGGGTCGCGTTCGGCGGTGTCGCGCACGCGCCGTGGCGCGCGTACCGGGCCGAGGAGGCGCTGCGGGGCGCCCCGGCGTCGGAGGACAGCTACCGGGCCGCCGCGGACGCGGAGCTCGCGGACGCCCGGCCGGCCGAGGGGCTGGACGGCGGCAACGCGTTCAAGGTCCCGCTGCTGCGCCGTACCCTTGCCGCCGTCCTGCGCGGCCTGGCCGGAGAGGACGCCCGATGACGTTGCCGAGCGAGCCGGAGGCCGTGGGCCTCGACCTGCCCCGCCGGGACGGGCCGGTCAAGGTCCTGGGCACCGCCACCTACGCGTACGAGACCGCGTTGGCCGGCCCCGCGTACCTGTACCCCGTCCAGGCCACCATCGCCCGCGGGCGCGTCACGGAGCTGGACACCGGCGCCGCCGAGGCGCTGGAGGGCGTGGTCACGGTGCTCACCCCGGCCACCGCGGAGCGCCTGGCGTCCACCGAGGACCGGGAGCTGGCGGTCCTGCAGGACGAGCAGGTCGCCTTCCGGGGCCAGGTCGTCGCCATGGTCGTGGCCGACAGCTCCGAGGTAGCGCGGCACGCGGCCGCCCTGGTGCGGGTCGGCTACGCGCAGGAGAAGCACGACGTGGAGCTGCGGGCCGACCGCGAGGACCTGTACGCGCCCGAGACGGTGAACCCGGACTTCCCCACCGACACCGTCGAGGGCGACGTCGACGCCGCGATGGCGGCCGCGGCGGTGAGCGTCGAGGAGACGTACAGCACCGCGATGTACCACAACAACCCGATGGAGCCGCACGCCACGGCGGCCCTGTGGGAGCCGGCGGGTGAGGGCTTCCTCACCCTGTGGGACTCCACCCAGGGCGTCCATCCGACGCGGGCCGCCCTGGCGTCGGTGTTCGGACTGGACGAGGCGCGGGTGCGGGTCGTGTGCCCGTACGTCGGTGGGGGGTTCGGGTCCAAGGGGCAGCCGCACGTCAACGTGGTGCTCGCCGCGCTGGCCGCCCGCGCGGTGCCCGGCCGGCCGGTGCGGCTGGCCCTGACCCGCCAGCAGATGTTCGCCCTGGCCGGCTACCGCACGCCGACCATCCAGCGCTGCCGCCTCGGCGCCGACCGGGACGGCACGCTCACCGCCCTGGCCATCGACGTGGTCGAACTGACCTCGCGCATCAAGGAGTTCGCGGAGCAGACCGGTGTCCCGGCGCGGATGATGTACGCCTCGCCGAACCGGCGGACCACGCACCGCCTCGCCGCCCTCGACGTGCCGGTGCCGTCCTGGATGCGCGCCCCCGGTGAGTGCCCGGGCATGTTCGGCCCCGAGGTGGCGATGGACGAGCTGGCCGAGCGCCTGGGACTGGACCCGGTCGAGCTGCGGATCCGCAACGAGCCCGATGTCGAGCCCGGCTCAGGCAAGCCGTTCTCCAGCCGCAACCTGGTGGGCTGCCTGCGCGAGGGCGCGGCGCGGTTCGGCTGGTCGCAGCGCGACCCGCGGCCCGGGGTCCGGCGCCGCGGTGACTGGCTGGTGGGCACGGGCGTCGCGGCCTCCACCTACCCGGTCAGCCGCATGTCGAAGTCGACGGCGACGATCCGGCGGGAGGGGGAGCGCTACGTCGCCGAGATCGGCGCGGCGGACCTGGGCACCGGCACCTGGACCACGCTGGCGCAGATCGCCGCGGACGCGCTCGGCGTGCCGGTGGCGCGGATGCAGGTGCGCATCGGCGACACCGACTACCCGGTGGCGTCGGTGGCCGGGGGGTCCTCGGGCATGACGACGTGGGGCTCGGCCGTGGTCGAGGCCGCGCGCGCCTTCCGTGCCCGGTACGGGAGCGAGCCGCCGGACGGGGCCGAGGCGTCCGGCGACGTCGGGCCGCCCGACGAGCGCTACGCGATGCACGCCTTCGGGGCGCAGTTCGCCGAGGCGCGCGTCCACGCGGACACCGGCGAGGTGCGGGTTCCGCGCCTGCTGGGCGTGTTCGCCGCGGGGAGGATCATCAACCCGCGCACGGCGCGCTCGCAGTTCGTCGGCGGGATGACGATGGGGCTGTCCATGGCGCTGCACGAGAGCGGCGTGCTCGACCCCCGCACCGGCCACGTCGTCAACCACGACCTCGCGGAGTACCACGTCGCGGCCAACGCGGACGTCGACGGCATCGAGGCGCTCTGGCTGCCCGAGCACGACCCCCACGTCAACGCCATGGGGACCAAGGGCATCGGGGAGATCGGCATCGTGGGCACGGCCGCCGCGGTGTCGAACGCGGTGTGGCACGCCTGCGGCGTGCGGGTGCGGGACCTGCCGATCACCCTGGACAAGGTCCTGCCCGCGCTTGCGCCCCCGGGCGGGTGAGGGCTTCGGGCAGGTGAGCCGCTCCACGGTGTGAAGCCGGGGGGGGCGGTGCGCCGCCCGCGTGCCCGGGCGGAGCGGCTGGACGGCGGCGGCCGGGGTGGCGGGGGGGGGGGGGGGGGGGGGGGGGGACAGCACCCCCCCCCCCCCCCCCCCCCCCCCCCCCCCCCCCCCCGCGACCGCCGTCTACCCCCGCTGCCCCGGTCCATGCCCGCGGGCGGACCACCCGTCAAAGCGGCGGTTCGCCGGGGTAGCGTCGGGTGCGCTCGCACGTCGCCGGGCCCGGCCCGTCAGCCCGGTGGGCCCACGAGGAACCAGGGAGGCGCGACAGATGGTGATGGTCGACCGGCCCCGTCAGGTCCTGCTCACCGGCGCCGCCGGCCGCATCGGCAGCTGTCTGCGGGAGCTGCTGCCGGCCTACGGCTACCGGCTGCGCTGCTTCGACCGCCGCCCGGTGCCCGGCGAACCGGAGGCGGTCACCGCCGACCTGCGGGACGCCGAGGCGCTGACGGCGGCCCTGGACGGCGTCGACGCGGTGGTGCACCTGGCCGGGATCCCGGCGGAGGCGCCGTTCGCCGACATCCTGGCCGCCAACATCGACGGCACCTACCGGCTCTACGACGCCGCTCGGGCGGCGGGCGTGCGGCGGATCGTCTACGCCAGCAGCAACCACGCGGTGGGTTTCACCGAACGGCCCGCCGACGGCTCCACCGTGCCGGTGGACACCCCGCAGCGGCCCGACACCTACTACGGGCTCTCCAAGTGCTTCGGCGAGAACCTCGCCTCGCTGTACGCCGACCGGCACGGGATGGAGACGGTCTCGCTGCGGATCGGCTCCTTCGCCGACGAGCCCCGCAGCATCCGGATGCTCGCCACCTGGCTCAGCCCGGGCGACTGCGCCCGGCTGGTGCACGCCGCGCTCACCGGGCCGGTGACCGGCCACACCGTGGCCTACGGCATCTCCGCCGACACCCGGGCCTGGTGGGACCTGGCCTCGGCCCGCGCGTTCGGCTACCGGCCGGTGGACGACGCCGAGGCCTTCGCCGCCGAACTGATCGCGCGCCACGGTGAACTGCCCGCCGACGACCCGGAGCTGCGCTACCTCGGCGGCGACTTCACCCGGATCGAGCCCTGACCGCTCCGGCCGCCCCGGCCAGGGCGGCCGGAGCGGCCGGAGCGGCCTTCGGCCTGCCCGACGACTGAGGGGCTCGTCTCCCCGCCGCTACGGGGCCATCGGATCCTGCCCGCCGGTGCCGCCGGCGGCGGTCCCCGTGCCGGGGACCGTGGCGGTGCCCTCGCCGGTGCCGGTGCCGGTCAGGGCGTCCCCGGCCGCGCGGACGGGGGTGCCCGCGCCGGCGTCGTTGTTGCCGGTGCCCGCGGCGGACAGGCGCGCGGCGAGCAGCCGCTTGCCCATCTCGGCGCCCTTGCGGCTGTCGGCCTGCGCCTTGCGGAACAGCTCCGCCACCTCGTCGTCGCCCTCGCGTTCGGCGTCCCGGACGTAGGTCTCCAGGCGCAGCGCGTTGTTCAGGCAGGCCTCGACGTACCAGAGCAGGTTGTAGTCCTTGTCCTTGGTGCCGGTGATGTGGCCGGTCTCCTCGTGCATGGTTTCCAACGCTCCTTCCGTGCCCCGGTTCGCGCCGGCCCCGTCGGCCGGCCGGCAGGGCGCGTCGGCGCGTCTACCCGGGTGGCGGGGGCCAATCCTGCGCCGCGCCACCCGTCGACCGCCGGGCGGGGTCGGCGACCGTGCGGGTTACGGCCGGTCGGCCCAGTGCGCGCCGGTGAGCCGTGGGCCGGGCCGGGGAGCGCGCCTATCGTGGGCTGGTGACCGATCATCGGGGTGCCCGGCCCGCCGCGGCCCGGGCGGGTTATCTCCTGGCCGCTTTCGCCTTCGCCGTCTGCATGGCCGGTACCACCCTGCCCACGCCGCTGTACGGGCTGTACCGGGAGCGGATCGGCTTCTCCGAGCTGACGGTGACGGTGGTGTTCGCCGTCTACGCCTTCGGCGTGATCGGTGTCCTGCTGCTCTTCGGCAACGTCTCCGACACCGTGGGGCGCCGTCCCGTCCTGCTGGGCGGGCTGGTGTGCGCGGCCTGCAGCGCGGTGGTCTTCCTGGCCGCGGACAGCGTGCCGCTGCTGTGCCTGGGCCGGCTGCTGTCCGGGCTGTCGGCGGGCCTGTTCACCGGCACCGCCACCGCGTACGTGCTGGAGCTGGCCCCGTCGCGGCACCGGGGGCGGGCGGGTTTCGTCGCGACCGCCGCCAACATGGGCGGCCTGGGCTGCGGGCCGCTGCTGTCGGGTCTGCTGTCCGAGTACGCGCCGCATCCGCTGGTGCTGCCGTACGTGGTGCACCTGGTGCTGCTCGCCGTGTCCTTCGCCCTGCTCCTGCTGCTGCCGGAGACCGTCGACGGCGCCCGCCCGCTGCGCACCGCCCGGCCCCGCCGGCCCGAGGTGCCGCCGCAGGTGCGCGGGGTGTTCGTGCCGGCCGGGATCGCCGCGTTCGCCGGGTTCTCCCTCCTGGGGCTGTTCACCTCGGTCAGCCCCGCCTTCCTGGCCGAGGGTCTGGACGTCCACAACCGTGCGGTGGTGGGCCTGGTCGTCTTCGCGGCCTTCCTCGCCTCCACCCTGGGCCAGCTCCTCGTCCCCCGGCTGGGAACGGCGCGGGCGATCCCGCTGGGCTGCCTGGTGCTGATCGCCGGGCTGGCGCTGCTGGCGGGCTCGCTGGCCTGGGCCGTCCTGTCGCTCCTGGTGCTCGCCGCCCTGGTCGGCGGCGCCGGCCAGGGCATGGGGCTGCGCGGCGCGGTGGGCGAGGTCGCCGCCGCGAGCCCCGCCGAGCACCGCGGTGGGGCCCTGTCGGCGTTGTTCGTGGTCGCCTACTTCGGCATCTCGATCCCCGTCATCGGCGTGGGCCTGCTGACCGGGCCGCTCGGCCTGGCCCACGCCGGCCTGGTCTTCACCGCCTGCATGGCCCTGCTCGCCGCCGTCTCCGGCGTCTACCTGCTGCGCCACGCGGTCGGCGAGGCGTCCGCCGGGGGGTGAATCCCGCGCCCGGTTCACGGGCCGGGTCAGTGCCCGGGGCGGCGCAAGGCCTGCCCGGCGGCCGTGTACGAATGCCGCCCCGGGGTAGCGGAGCGGCATGCTGACACTCGGAGTCGAGGAAGAGTACCTGCTGGTCGACCCCCGCGACGGCACGCCGCTGCCCCGGGCCGCCGAGGTCCTGGCCACCGCCTCCCTGGCGCCCGCGCTGCGCCCCGCCGAGGCGCAGCACGAGCTGCTCCAGGTCCAGGTGGAGAGCGCGACGCCGGTCTGCGAGGACCTGGCGGAGGTGGGCCGCCACCTGACCCGGGTGCGTGCCGGGCTGAGCGCGGCCGCGGCCCAGCACGGCTGCCGGGTCGTCCCGGTCGGCTCGGCCCCGTTCGGGCCGCCCGGCCCGGTGCCGGTCACGGACCACGAGCGCTACCGGCGGGCCCGGCGCCAGGCGCCCGCGCTGGTCGACGACCTGATGCTCAACGGCATGCACGTCCACGTCGGCGTCCACGACGAGGAGGAGCGGCTGGGCGCGCTGGTGCGGTTGCGGCCGTGGCTGCCGGTGCTGATCGCGCTGAGTGCCAATTCGCCGTACTGGCGTGGGGGTGACACCCACTTCGCCAGCTGGCGCACCGTTCACTTCGACCAGTGGGCGGTCAGCGGGCCGCCGCCCGCCTTCCGTGACGCCGCGGACTACCGGGGGCGGGTGGCGGCGCTGCGGGCCGCCGGGGCGATCGCCGACGCGGGGCAGTTGTACTGGCACGCCCGGCTGTCCGAGCGCTATCCGACGGTGGAGGTGCGCGCGGCGGACGTCCAGCTGACGGTCGCCGACGCCGAGCTGTTCGCCGGCCTGGTGCGGGCCCTGGTCACCACCGCGGTCCTGGAGGAACGCCAGGGGCTCCCGCGTCCGGACGCTCCCGAGGAGTTGCTGCGGGCCGCGACCTGGCACGCCGCGCGCACCGGGGTGGACGGGCAGCTGGTCTCCCCCGCCGACGGCACCGCGCGCCCGGCCGCCGCCGTGGTCGAGGAGCTGCGCGCCTACGCGGCCCCCGGTCTGGAGGCGGCCGGCGACACCGGGCGGGTGGCCGGGCTGTGGTGGGGGTTCGAGCGCGCGGGCAGCGGCGCGGACCGCCAGCGCCGCTGGTACCGCGAGCAGGGCTGGGCGGGGCTGGCGGAGCACCTGGCGGGCTCGACGGTGACCCGCACGCCCTGAGGAGGGGGCGGGCCGGGGCCGTCAGCGCCGTTCGGCGTTCTCGTCGTCGTTCTAGTCGTCCCCGCCGTCCCCGCTCTCGTCGTCCTCGCCCTCGCCGTCCTGGTCCTCCCTCTCGTCGGGGTCGAGCCGGCGGGCGCGGCCGGGTTCGGCGGTGGTGGCGTCGCCCTGGCGTTCGGTGGTGTTCCCGGAGCCGGGGGCCCTGGGGTCGCGGGACGCGTCGTCGCCGTCGTGGTGCAGCGGCACGCCGCCCGCGCCGCCCTGGGGGATCTCGTTCACCGTCGGCTCCTTGCCTCGTGGCGGGTTCCTCGGTCGCCTCGCGGGTGCCCGGCCGGGCGCGGGGTCAATCAGCCGGGCGGCCCGGCGGCGGGTTGGGACGGGGCCGGTCGGCGCCGGGCGCCCTCCCGCGCGGGAAGGGCGCCCGGCGTCGGTTCACGACACCTTGACGGCGGTGTCGTCGAGGACGAAGGAGGTCTGCTTGGTGTAGTCCTCGGCGCCGGTGAACTTGAGGGTCACGCTCTGCCCGGCGTAGCCGGACAGGTTGAAGCTGTGCTGCTGGTAGCCGGCGGCGGCGTCGACGTTGGAGTAGGTCGCCAGGGTGGTGCCGTTCGCGGTCACCGTGAGCGTGTCGAAGGCGGTGGTGGCGCTCGCGGCGGTGTCGATGTGCAGCCAGAAGCTGAGGGTGTAGCTGGCGCAGCCGGCCGGCAGGGTCACCGTCTGGGCGAGCGTGTCGGTGTTGGTGCTGCCGTACCCGTCCAGCCAGGCGTCGTAGGTGCCGGAGTGCGGCGGCTCGCTGGAGCTGCTGTTGGCGGTGCTGGTGCCGCTGGTGTTGGTCTCCGTCCAGCCGGCCGTGGAACCGGTCTCGAAGCCGGGGTTGGTGAGCAGCTGGGCCGCGGTGCAGCCGCCGCCGCTGCCGGCGGCCTGGACGGTCCAGGTGAAGGTGACGGAGGAGGACGGGCCGGTGGAGTCGGTCGCGGTGGCCGTCACGGAGTAGGTTCCGGCGGTAGTGGGGGTGCCGCTGATCAGGCCGGTGGTGGTGTTGACGCTCAGGCCGGCGGGCAGGCCCGACGCGCTGTAGCGCAGGGTTCCGCCGGCCGTGTCGGTGGCGGCGAGCTGGAGGCTGGTGGCGGTGGCGACGGTGGCCGTGCGGGCGCCGGGGTTGGTGAGGGTGACGCTGCCGGTGCTGGTGCCGCCGCTGCCGGCGGCGAGCCAGGCGGTGGCGTTGAGGGCGAGGGCGGCGTCGGTGCCGGCCGGGTCGTTCCAGCCGTCGTAGAGGGTGTTGCCCGGCTGGCCGGTGCCGTCGTCGATGGTGGAGCTGTCGCCCCAGATGGCGACCCGGCCCTTGCCGAAGGTGCTGGTGGCGAAGGCGGCGCCGGTGGTGCCGGAGTAGCCGGTGCGGTAGACGAGGCCCTTGGCGGCGGGGTTGTCGGCGGGCTTGAGGGTGAAGGTGGTGCCGTTGCGGATGATGCTGCCGGTGACGGTGCCGAAGGGGCCGTGCAGGACGGGGTCGGTGGCGTCGTTGACGGCGGTCGGGTTGTCGGTCTGGATGTTGAGCAGGTCGACGGAGAACCCGAACGGGTCGTTGCTGTTGACCGAGTTGGCGGTCATCAGGTCGTTGATGATGGCCGGGGAGTCCCAGCCGTCGTTGTTGCGGTCGCTGCCGGTGTGGTCGGAGATCAGGAAGAGTCCGCCGCCGTTCTGGACGAACGTCATGACCGCGGTCTTCTCGGCGTCGCTCAGCCGGATGTTGGGCTCGGGCAGCACGAACTCGTCGAAGTTGGCGAGGTCCAGCGCGCCGCCGGTGCCGTAGGTGATGGTGGAGCCGCTCGGCAGGGTCTTGAGGCTGTACTGGCCGGTCTTCTGCAGGGCCACGCCCCAGCTGGAGATGGCGCCGGTCCAGTCGGTCTCGGACTGCGGGTTGGCGTTCTGGCCGAGCGGGTCCGGCTGGCTGGTGCTGATGATCCAGTCCGCGTTGCCGGCGGTCTCCGCCTTGCTGGCGTCGAACAGGACGCGGTGCGGGGTGGTCGTGGCGGTGGACGCCGCGGTCGCCGCCGCGGCGCGGTGGGGGGCGGCGCTCGCGCCGGCGAGCACGGTCAGGGCGACCGCGCCCAGGGCGAGGGGGCGGATGGCGTCAGTTCGTCTGAGCATGGGTCAGGTCCTCCGTCACGTGGGGGTGCAGGGGAAGTGCTACGCGCGTAGGCGCGGTGGGCACCGTCCCATGGTGGGGTGAGCGGAGCTTGAACGGAACGCGACGAAAGGACACTTCGTGTCCCCGGGGTTGCCCGCCGGGCAATCCTGCACAACCGAAGCACCGTCAGGGCACCGAATCTCCCCAACTGACCCGGCGTGACCCGACCGGCGCGAGCCGGGCCGGTCCGGCGTGACCCGACCCGGCCCGCCCGCCCGTACGCCGGCGGGGGCGGGGGGGGGGGGGGGGGGGGTCCCGGAGGGGCGCCCGCCAAACATAGGCGCGGT
>NZ_JBVHXY010000012.1:161363-168693 GCF_055569215.1 Kitasatospora sp. NPDC029312
TCCCTCCCCCCGGCCCCCCCCCCCCCCCCCCCCCCCCCCCCCCCCCCCCCCCCCCCCCCCCCCCCCCCCCCCCCCCCGCCCCCCCCCCCCCCCCCCCCCCCCCCCCGCCTCCACGAGGGAGTCGGGTGGCGCGGGTCAGCGCACGGTCACGGTGAACACCGGGGAGGCGGCGGCGCCGCTGACGATGCGCAGCTCGTTCAGGCCCTTGAGGCCGAGCTTGACGCCGAGCGAGTAGGAGCCGTTGCGGGTCGTGTGCACGGAGGCCGGCAGGGTGACCCACGTGCCGTGCTGCTTCTGCTGCAGGGTCACCGTGCTTCCGGCCGGCAGGCCGGTGGTGGTGCCGGTGACCCGGAACAGCTGCCACGTCTGGACGGAGGCGGCCGACGGCTTGGCGGTGATGCCGGCGGTGGCGGCGGCCGCGGGCGCGGGCGCGGCGGACACCGGGTGGGCGGCCGGGGCGGCCGCCAGGGCGGCGCCCGCCGAGCCGAGGCACAGGGCGGTGAGGGCGGCGACGGCGGCCAGGCGCAGGGAGTTCCTCTTGGTGACGATCACGGGTGCACCCCTTCCAGGGGGAGGTGGTCGTTCGGCCCGGAGCCACCGTCGGCGGTGGTTCGGGCACTGTCGTCTTCAGGGACGTCTCACGGCCCGTCCTGGGTTGGGTGCGGATCGTCACCGTCTTGTAACGGTCGGCGATCGTCCGGGCTGTCCTCGTCCGCCGGGCGGGGCGGGTCGGGTTCGTCGAGGAGCAGTTCCAGGAGCGGCAGGGCCGCCTCCAGTCGGCGGCACTGGTCGGGGGTGAGCCGGGCGCTGCGGCGGGCCAGCAGGGCGGAGCGTTCGCGGCGGATCCGGTCGAGGGTCTGCCGGCCGCGCGGGGTGGGGGCGAGCAGGGCGGAGCGTCCGTCCAGCGGGTCGGGGGTCTTGGCGATCAGGCCGTCGGCGAGCAGCGGGGCGAGGGTGCGGACCATGGAGGGGACGGCCACGCCCTCGCGTGCGGCGAGTTCCCCGAGCCGTAGCGGGCCGTGTTGTTCGGTCCGGGCCAGGGCGGAGAGTTGGGCGGCGGGGAGGTCCTGGTCGCCGCAGGCGCGGACCATCTGGCGGTGGAGGCGGCCGATCGCCAGGCGTAGGCGGACCACGGCCTCGGCGGGCAGGCCGCCGCCGGTGGCGGTCACGGCCTTTCCGCCTCGGCCGGGGCGGCGGGTGCCGTCGTGGCGGGGTGCGGGGGGCGGTGGCGGACCAGGGAGGCGGCCGCGGCGACCAGGGACATCGCGATCGCCAGCCAGAAGACCACGACCAGGCCGTCGTGGAAGGGCCCGGAGATCAGCTGCGGGAAGAACTCCCGGCCGGTGAGGGTGCGGGCGTTGCCCGGTGGGAGTTGTCCGAGCACGTGGGGGCCCAGGAGTTGCCGGACGGGGTTGTAGCCGAGGAAGGCGGCGAACAGGGTGCCCACCGGGGGCAGTGCGGCGATGGTGCGCGCGTCGGCGGCGGGTACGCCCTGGGCGGTCAGTCCGGTGGTGAGGGTGTGCGGCAGGGAGGCGGCCAGACCGGCCACCATCAGGGAGAAGAACACGCCGATCGACAGCACCATGCCGGCGTTCTGGAAGGTGGCTCTCATGCCGGAGGCGGCGCCGCGGGCCGCGGCGGGCACGCTCGACATGATCAGTGAGGTGTTGGGGGCGGCGAACAGGCCGCCGCCCAGGCCGTTGAGGAAGACCAGGAACGCGAACCAGGGGTAGCCGAAGTCGGTGGGCAGCAGGAGGAGTCCGGCGAACGACAGGGCCATCACCACCAGCCCTCCGGCGGCGAACAGCCGGGCCCCGGCGCGGTCGGAGAGGTAGCCGGCGACGGGTCCTGCGGCCAGGAAGCCGACGGTCAGCGGGACCAGGTAGATGCCGGCCCACAGCGGGGTGTCGGCGTAGTCGTAGCCGTGCAGCGGCAGCCAGATGCCCTGCAGCCAGATGATCAGCATGAACTGCAGTCCGCCGCGGGCGATCGAGCCCAGCAGGGTGGCCGCGTTCCCGCCGGCGAAGACCGGGTCGCGGAAGAGGGAGAGCGGGAACATCGGTTCGGCGGTCCTGGACTCGACCAGGCAGAAGACGGCCAGCAACGCGACGCCGCCGAGCAGCCCGGTCAGTACCCAGGGGTTGGTCCAGCCCATGGTGTGGCCGCCGTAGGGCTGGATGCCGTAGGTGATCGCGGCGAGCAGGGCGGTGAGGCCGACGCCGAAGGTGATGTTGCCCCACCAGTCGATCCGGGCGGGTTTGCGCACCCCGGTCTCGCGCAGCGACCGGTAGGCCCAGACGGTGCCGAGGACACCGATCGGCACGTTGACCCAGAAGATCGAGCGCCAGTTCCACTCGGCCAGCAGGCCGCCCAGGACGAGGCCGATGAAGGAGCCGGCGATGCCCGCGACGATGTTCACGCCCAGGGCCGTGCCGCGCTGGCGGACGGGGAACGCGTCGGTGATGATCGCCGCCGAGTTGGCCATCAGCATCGAGCCGCCGACCGCCTGCACCACCCGCCAGCCGATCAGCCACAGTGCGCCCGGCCCGCCGTGCAGCGGGTCCAGGGACAGGGCCACCGAGGTGAGGGTGAAGATCAGGAAGCCGGCGTTGTAGATCCGCACCCGGCCGTGGATGTCGCCCAGCCTGCCGAGGGTGACCACCAGGACGGCGGTGACCAGCATGTAGCCCATCAGCATCCACAGCAGGTAGCTGACGTTGCCGGGCCGCAGCGGGTCCAGGCCGATGCCGTTGAAGATCGCGGGCAGCGAGATCAGGACGATCGAGGCGTTGACGGTGGCGATCAGGGTGCCGAGCGTGGTGTTGGACAGGGCAACCCACTTGTAGCGGGGGTGGTCCGCCGCCATGCCCGTACGGGCCGGGCGCCGGCGCCCGGTGCTGCCGGTTGCGGGGATCCGTGTCGCCACCGCGCCTCCTGGCGGCCGGGCCCGGCTCAGCGCCGGGCCGGAGCGTGGATTTCGATAGCTTCCACCAACTAACGATAGTGCCGCGGCTGTTCCGTCCGGTAGCCCCGCTCGGGCCCCCGGTATGGGGTCCGGGGGTGCGGCTCAGGGCACGATGACGACCTTGCCCGCGACGGTGCGGGATTCGGCCAGGGCGAGCGCCGCGGCGGCCTCGCGCAGCGGGAACTCGGCGGCGACCTGGGCGGTGAGCGCGCCGTCGGCCAGCAGCGCCAGGACCCGGGTGAGGTCCTCGCGCAGGCGGGCGCGGAAGGCGTCCGGGCGCCGGCGGCCAGCCCAGAAGTTGTAGAAGTGGGCGGACCTGCCGTTGGGCAGGAGGTTCCACAGCGCCAGGCGGGCGAGCAGTTTGAGCACCGGCAGCCGCGAGTTGCCGTCCTCGTCCTTGGTGGCGGCGCTGCCGTAGGACACCAGCACCCCGCCGCGGCGCAGCAGGCGCCAGGATTCCTCCAGGCCGGTGCCGCCGACGTGGTCGAAGACCGCGTCGACGCCGTGCGGGGCGAGTTCCCGGATGCGCCGGTACAGGTCGGGGTCGCGGTAGTCGACCGGGGTCGCGCCCAGTTGGCGGACGGTGTCGTGGTGGCGGGTGGAGGCCGTGCCGATGACCGTCATCCCGGCGTGGCGGGCCAGTTGGACGAGGGTGGAGCCGACTCCGCCGTTGGCGCCGAGCACCACGATCGTCGCGCCGTCGGGCACCTGGGCAGTGCGGTGGAGCAGCTGCCAGGCCGTGACGCCGTTGACCGCGACGGTCTCCGCGGCGGCGGCCGTCACGCCGTCGGGCACCGGCACCAGGTCGGCGGCGTCGAGCAGCAGGAGGCTGGCCCAGGCGCCGGTCTTGGTGACGGCGGCGAACCGCCGTCCGGTCATCGCGGGATCGACGCCGGGGCCGGTGGCGACCACCGTGCCGACCACGTCGTAGCCGGGCACGAAGGGGAAGGGCGGCTGGTCGTAGTACTTGCCGCGGCGCATCTGCTGTTCGGCGAAGGACACGCCGGTGGCGTCCATCCTCAGCAGGACCCGGCCGGCGGTGGGCGGCGGGAGGTCGCGGGTGCGCACCCGCAGGCCGCTCGGTTCGACGGCGGCGGGCAGGACGACCTCGGTGGCGGGGGTGGCGACGGCGCTGCTCATGGCGTGACTCCGTGTCGGATCGCTGGTGGGTACGCTCGTAAGCTTACGCACGTAAGTTTTGGGTGCACAAGAGCTTGGCCCCGTAAGTTCTCACTTGTAAGCTCACGCCATGAGCAATGAACCGAGGGCGACGCCCGCCCGTCCGCGCAACCGCCGCGGGGAAGGCGCCCGCCTGCGCGAGGACATCGTGGCCGCGGCGGTCGAACTGCTCGAGGAGGCGGGCACGGAGACGGCCGTCACCCTGCGCTCCGTGGCCCGCCGCGTCGGGATCGCCGCGCCCTCGATCTACCGCCACTTCCCCGACCAGCCGGCCATCATGCTGGCCGTGGTGCAGCAGGCCTTCGACCAGCTGGAGGCGCGGCTGCGCGCGGCCCTGGAGGAGGCCGGCGAGGACCCCCGCCGGCGGCTGTTCGCCGTGTGCCACGCCTACCTGCGGTTCTCCGAGGAGCACCCCGAGCGCTACCGCACCATGTTCGGCGGCGTCTGGGTGCCCGCCCTGCGCGACACCGCCGTCACGGCGCAGGACGTGGAAGCCGTCGGCCACGGCACCCTGCGCCTGCTCGTCGGGGCCCTGGAGGCCTGCGTCGCCGCGGGCCGGGCCACCAGCACCGACCCCTTCGCGGACACCGTCGCCCTGTGGCTGGGCCTGCACGGACTGGCCCACCAGAAGGCGGTGACGGTCTCCTTCCCGTGGCCGGCGGACATCGCCGACCGCATCATCACCACCCTGGCGCACCTCGACCCCGGGTGAACGCCTTCCTTCCCCCCCACCCCCGGCCGGGGTGAGCGGCGGCCGGGCCGCCGCCCACCCGGGCCGGTGGAGGGTCAGGCCTCGGCGGCCACCAGGCCGTCCAGTTCGTCACGGTCGACGTTGAGCGTCACCCCGCCGTACGTCTCGTCGGCGTTGCCGCGGTACTGGTGGATGCGGTGGCCGCTCCACAGGTCGTCGGGCAGCCCCGCCTGTCCGTCGGTCGTGGCGTGCCCGTCCCAACGGGCGTACCAGATGGCGTCGGGCATCGGGGCGCGGCCGGCCCGGGCGGCGGCGACGATGTCGGCGATGCCGGAGCCCATGCTGGAGTAGAAGCCCGACCGGTACCCGGCCGCCCACAGCGCCTGCGTCCAGCCGACGGTGAAGTCGACCACCGCCGCGCTGCACACCGCGTCGCCCGTCGGGTAGGCCTCGATGTCGAGGTACACCGGGCTGCCCGGCCCCAGCCCCAGCGCCTGCAGCGCCGCCACCGCCTCGCCGGCCTCCTGCCCGCCCTGCTCCTCGGCCCGGGCCGGGTCGATCCGCAGCGGCTTGTCGTCGCGCTGGGCGCAGGGCGCCTGGAGCCCGACGTGGGTGGGCACCAGCTTCCAGCCCATCGCCCGGACCATGGCCACCCACTGCGGCGTCAGCCGGGGCTGCTGGCAGCCGCGCTGGCTGCCGCTGCTGTAGATGTTGAGCGCGCCGTACGGCGAGGCGCTGCGCCAGACGGACAGGGCCTCGGCCGGCGGGGCCGAGCAGGCGTCGAACCCGGCGCCGGTGTACCGGTACTCCGGCGGCGGTTGCGTCGCGCCGTCGGACGGCGGGGCCAGCGGCGCGGGACGGGCGGCCGGCGGTGCGGCCTGGGGCGCCGTCAGGGGTGCGGTCAGGGGTGCGGATCGCAGTGCGGTCGGGGGCGCGGCCGCTTGGGCGGCGGCGGGGAGCAGGGCGAGCGGGACCGCCAGCAGGGCGGTCGGCAGGGGAAGGCGCATCCCCCCGTCCTAGCCGCCCGCCGCCGGGGCCCGGGTGCCATCGCGCCGACGCGCCGGGCCCGTTCACCCGGAATCACGACACCGTGCGCCGCCGTCCCCGCCCGCGGTCGCCGTGCGCCGTCCGCCGCTGGATCCCGAGGCATGCCCCCGCCGCGCCGGCGCGCACCGCGAAAGGGCCGGTGTCCACTCCCCCGGGCTCCGACCGTCCTCCGAATGCCCGGCCCCGGTGGCACTCGGCTGGCCGATGAGCAGGCTGGAGGAGTGCTGGAGGAGTTCAGCTGTCCCGGGCTCGACACAGCGGTGGGACCGACGCTCTCCCAGTTGTCCGCTCTCAGGAGGCCCCATGGCTCGCCCGTTCTCCCCCGGTCGCACCGCCGTGACGGCACCGGATCCCGCACCCGGCCCCGCCGACGGAGCGTCACCCACGCCCGCCCCGGCCCCCGCAGCGGCACCCGAGGTGCCGCCCGGCACATCGCCCGGCGACGCCTTCGCCGTGACGATGCTGGAAGCGGCGGCGGCCCGGCCGGTCGAGGAGGTGGCCGACCTCCTGCACCACCTCGGCTCCGAACGGACCTCGCGACTCGCACCCGCCCTCCAGCGCGCGGTGGCCACCCGCCCGGTCGAGGACCTGGCCCGTCTGCTCGCACTGCTGCGCCCGGAGACGCCGGCCAGCGCCGCGGAGATCCTGCGCGCGGCCGTCCTCACCCGCTCCGCCGACGACGTCGCCCGCCTCACCGCCCTGTTGGGCACCGATCCCGACAGCGGCATCCGGGAGGCCCTGTGCGAGGCCGCGGCCCTGCGCCCGGTGGCCGACGTCGCCCACCTGACGCAGTTGCTGCACTCCATCCGCTCCGGCGCCAGCCCCGCCCACTCCCCCGCTCCCGCGGCGCCGTCCGGCTCCGGCGCCGAGACCCCGGACGGCGGGCAGGCCGGGCCGCAGGACGACCGCGCCCCGACGGCCGGGGCACCGGCGCAGGCCGGGCACCGGCCCGCCGCACGGCTGCGCCGGCCACGCTCGCCCCTGCGGTGGTTCGCCGCCGCCGCGCTCGTGGCCAGCGGCGCCCTCCACCTGTCAATCGTGTCCCCCTACTGGGGCCAGAACCGGGCCGCCGACATCGGATTCACCGCCCTCGCCGCCCTGTGCATGGTCCTGGCCGTGGCTCTCGTGGTCCGCGACACGCTCTGGCTCTGGATCGCCGCCGCCGTGACGGGCATGACCACCGTCATCGGCTACGTGCTGTCCGACCGGCTCTTCGTCCTGAACCTCGGCAGGACGCTGACGCCGTGGCAGAGCCGGCTGGGGCTCGCCACCATCGCCTGCGCCGCCACCCTCCTCGCACTGACCCTCCTCCTCGCCACCGGCCGCAGACGCCGCCGGCCGGCCGCCCCCCTGCGCGGCGGGGCCGCCTGACCCCGGGCGCCGCCCGATCCCCCGGGCCGCGCGGCCCGGGGGATCGGGCGGCGCCCGGGGTCAGGCGGCCCCGCCGC
>NZ_JBVHXY010000013.1:0-31786 GCF_055569215.1 Kitasatospora sp. NPDC029312
CCCCCCCCCCACCCCCCCCCCCCCCCCCCCCCCCCCCCCCCCCCCCCCCCCCCCCCCCCCCCCCCCCCCCCCCCCCCCCCCCCCCCCCCCCCCCCGGAGCCGTGCGGCTCAGAGCCGGGTCAGGTCGGCCAGCCCGGCCACCCCGCTCTGCTGCACCACGCCCGTGGCGGCGGAGGTGGCGGTGCCGGTCAGGTCCGTCTGCTGGAGCACGCCAGTGGTGGTCGCGGTGGTGGTGTCGGCCAGGTCGTTCACCTCGTCGGTGACGGAGAGCCGCCTGGCGTCGCCGCCGAGGCTGGCGGTGGCCCCGGGGACGGCCTGCACAGCGCCGGGCACCAGGCGCGGGTCCAACTCGCCGACCTTGATCCGGCCGTCGGCCAGCTGGCCGGTGCCGTCGTGGACCAGCGCCAGCGGCTTGCCGATGTCCAGGCCCGGGGTCCTGGCCTGCAGCGGCGTGGCCGGGGCCTCCAGCAGCACCTCGCCGAGGTCGGCGCTCTGGTCGACCAGCGGCAGCGGGAGCTGGGCCTTGGCGCTCGGCCCGACCTTGCCGGTGCCCAGCTGGGGGACGAGGTGGGCCGGGATCAGCCCGTTGTCGGTGGTCCGGCCGGGCACGGGCGGCATCAGCAGCGAGGTGGGGATGCCGGCGTGGAGGTGGCTGCCCAGCGGCGTGAGCGGCACGTCCGCCGGGACCTGCTGGGTGGCCAGCTTGTCCTCCAGGGCGCCGACCTGGTCGGGACTTACCGGGGCTGCCGAGGCCGCTCCCTGGGAGGCGAGCACGCCCGCACCGACCGCCAGCAGCATCGCGCCGGCCCGCTTGGAGAACTTCATGCTTTTCACCGTTCTGCCTGTCCGTACTGGAGACGTACTGGAGATCTACGAGGGAAGACTGCGGAGTCCGCAGCCGGAAAGCAATCTCTCAACGAGTGACCGTGAGTTCGGATTGCGGGCGTTAACCGATTCGGCCTAATAATGCGACCGGAATCCACTCCAGGACGCGCCTCACGGACTCTTTTCAAAATTCCCCGTAACCTTCCGTGCCGTCATTCTTTGATCTGGACGTCAGTGACTGCAGACCGGGTCTGAGCGTTCTACGCGTTGCTACGCACGGAAAACCGAAAGCATTTCAGAGAGGGATCTCCCCATGATCCAGAAGTCCTTCGCCGCCGCCGGCCTGGCCGTCGCCGCGCTGGCCGGTGCCGCCGCTCCCGCCTCGGCCATCGGGGACGCGGACGGTGCCGCTGCCTCGATCGAGGGCAACGGTGGCACCAACTTCACCGGGACGGTCGGGAACAACAGCCCGAACTTCCACTTCCTGGACAACGCGAACGTCTGCCTCCCCGAGATCCACAACATCGCGGTCGCGGTGCTCGGTGTGGCCGTCCCGGTCGAGGTCCCGATCGCCAACAGCGGCGGCAAGCAGTACTGCACCCAGGGCATGGGCACCCAGAGCCACGGCGACGGGGGCGTGTCCCACCTGGTCGGCTGACCGCTCCCCGCGCAGCCCCCGCACCACCACTCCCCGAACCACCCTCGAATCGCTCCTCGATTCATCCTTGAGAGGAAAACCGGAAATGATCAAGAAGACCCTCGCCGCCGCCGGCCTGGCCGCCGCTGCCATCGCGATGTCCGCCGGCTCGGCTTCCGCCATCGCCGACTCGGACGGCGCCGCCACCACCCTCCAGGGCAACGGCGGCACCAACCAGACCGGCACCCACGGCAACGGCAGCGCGAACTTCCACACCCTGGACAACCCGAACATCTGCGTGCCGGAGGTCCACAACATCGCCGTCGCCGTCATCGGTGTCGCGGTTCCGGTGGAGGTGCCGATCCTGAACGTCAACCCGAAGCAGTACTGCAACGTCGGCCAGAACACCCAGGCCGCGGGCGACGGGGGTGTCTCGCACCTGATCGGCTGATCACGGGGCATGGCACGGACGGAGGGCCCGGGGAGGGAAGGTCTCCCCGGGCCCTCCGGGCTTGCGGGACGAGGAGTCCGGCTGGGCCGACGGCCCTGCCGGGTGCCGTCCGTCCGCCCGGTGCCTGGGGCGCCGGACGGACGGACGCGATGTGATCACCAGTCAGAGGAAGAGCGCCCGCTGGGGCGCTCCCACAGAGAGGGCAGATCCATGAAGAGCAAGCTGGCCAAGGCCGCCCTGACCGCAGCCGCCGCACTGGCGCTCGCGGGTGCCGCCACCCCGGCCTTCGCCCACGTCGGCCTCGCGGGCGGCGGCGGCTTCGCCGCCTCGGCCGACCAGCCGTTCCTGGGCGGCGGCGGCTGGGGCGTCGCCCACACCTCCGACGTCATCGCCGGCGGTTTCGGCGGTGGCGCCGCCACGGCCACCGAACTGGGTGGCGGCGGCGAGGGCTTCGCGCACCTCAAGGGCTGGAAGTAGCGAACCCGGAAGGCCGGGCCCCTGCGCGGGGCCCGGCCTTCCGTGTCGTCTCGAAACGCCCGCTACGGGAGCATCCGAGCGGCCTCGACCGCCCAGTAGGTGAGGATCTGCTCGGCGCCGGCCCGGCGGATCGAGGTGAGCGTCTCCAGGATGGTGCGCTCCCGCTCGATCCAGCCGTTGGCGGCGGCGGCCTCCACCATCGAGTACTCACCGGAGATCTGGTACGCGGCCACCGGCACCGGCGAGGCGTCGGCGACCTGCCGCAGGACGTCCAGGTACAGCATGGCGGGCTTGACCATCACCAGGTCCGCGCCCTCGGCGAGGTCCAGCTCCAGCTCGCGCAGGGCCTCGCGGGCGTTCGCCGGGTCCTGCTGGTAGGACTTGCGGTCCCCCCGGAGCGAGGAGTTGACCGCCTCGCGGAACGGGCCGTACAGCGCGGACGCGTACTTGGCCGTGTAGGCGAGGATGCTGACGTCCTGGTGGCCGGCCTCGTCCAAGGCCCGGCGGATGACGCGGATCTGACCGTCCATCATCCCGGACGGGCCGACCATGTGGACGCCGGCCTCGGCCTGGACCACGGCCATCTCGGCGTAGCGCGCCAGGGTCGCGTCGTTGTCCACGCTGCCGTCCTCGGCGAGCACCCCGCAGTGGCCGTGGTCGGTGAACTCGTCCAGGCAGAGGTCCGACATGACGATCAGCTGGTCGCCGACCTCCGCCACCACGTCGCGGATGGCCTGCTGCAGGATGCCGTCCGGGTTGGTGCCCTCGGAGCCTACGGCGTCCTTCACCTCGGGCAGGCCGAACAGCATGAGGCCGCCCACCCCCGCCTCGGCGGCCTCCACCGCGGCCTTCCGCAGGGAGTCCCGGGTGTGCTGGACGACCCCGGGCATGGCGGCGATCGGCTTCGGCTCGGTGATGCCCTCGCTGACGAAGGCGGGCAGGATCAGCTCCGCCGGGTGCAGCCGGGTCTCGGCGACCAGCCGGCGCATCGCCGGGCTCTGGCGCAGCCGGCGGGGACGAACGTACGGGAATTCAGCGGACACGGCTTCTCTCTCCGAACGGTTGTGCCGTGCCGGGGGCGATGGTCGATCACCGCCCCCGGCACGCTGTTGGGGGCCCTCAGCGGGCCTTGCGGCGCGAGCCCGGACGGCGCTCGCTGGGCCGGTAGACCGGCTCGCCGGCCGCCGTCGCGGTGTCGCGGCGCTTGGCCCCGAAGTCTGCCAGCGCCTGGGCCAGCGCGGCCGCCGACGGCGCCGGGGCCATCACGTCGACCCGCAGGCCGTGCTCCTCGGCGGTCTTGGCGGTCGCCGGGCCGATGCAGGCGATGACCGTGACGTTGTGCGGCTTGCCGGCGATGCCGACCAGGTTCCGGACGGTCGAGGACGAGGTGAACAGCACCGCGTCGAAGCCGCCGCCCTTGATCGCCTCCCGGGTCTCGGCCGGCGGCGGCGAGGCGCGCACCGTCCGGTACGCCGTCACGTCGTCGACCTCCCAGCCGAGCTCGACCAGGCCGGCCACCAGGGTCTCGGTGGCGATGTCGGCGCGCGGCAGCAGCACCCGGTCGATCGGGTCGAAGACCGGGTCGTACGGCGGCCAGTCCTCCAGCAGCCCGGCCGCGGACTGCTCGCCGGAGGGCACCAGGTCCGGCTTCACTCCGAAGTCGACCAGAGCCTGCGCGGTGGTCTCGCCGACCGCCGCGACCTTGATCCCGGCGAACGCGCGGGCGTCCAGGCCGTACTCCTCGAACTTCTCCCGGACGGCGCGGACGGCGTTCACCGAGGTGAAGGCGATCCACTCGTAGCGGCCGGTGACCAGGCCCTTGATGGCCCGCTCCATCTGCTGCGGGGTGCGCGGCGGCTCGACCGCGATGGTCGGCACCTCCTGCGGCACCGCGCCGTACGAGCGCAGCTGCTCGGACAGGCCGTGGGCCTGCTCCTTGGTGCGCGGCACGAGGACGTTCCAGCCGAACAGCGGCTTGGTCTCGAACCACGAGTGCGAGGCGCGGTGGGCGACCTGCTCGCCCACCACGGCTATCACCGAGGTCGCCGGGTCCACCGGGGCGGAGACCGGCGAGGGCAGCACCCGGGCGGCCTTCAGGTCGGCCGCGATGGCGGACAGCGTGGAGGTGAAGGTGCGCTGGCGGGTGGTGGTGCCGGAGAGGGTGGCGCTCAGCGCCGACTCCGGCTTGCGACCGTTGGACACCAGCGCGTTGGCGGTGGCCGGCAGCTGGCCCAGGGTGGTGCGGACCACCAGGGTGGTCTCCGGGGCGCCCAGGTCGACCGGGGCGCCGGACAGCAGCTGGGCGCCGTCCACGAAGCGGACGTCGGTACCGGCCGCGCCGCGCAGCGGGACACCCGCGTAGGCCGGGACGCCGACCGACTGGGCGACGCCGGGGATCACCTCGAAGGGGACCCCCTCGCCCGCACAGCTGAGCATCTCCTCGGCGGCGCAGCCGTCCAGGCCGGGGTCGCCGTCGACGGTGCGGACCACGTGCTTGCCGGAGCGGACGGCCTCCGCGACCAGCTTGGCCAGGTCGAAGTCGGCGCCGTCGGCCGCCGGGGTGTGCACCTGCACACCGGCCGGGCAGTGGGTGCGCACGGCCGCCGCGGTCAGCGGGTCGGCGACCAGGATGTCGGCCGAGGACAGCACCTCGACCGCGCGCAGGGTCAGCAGCCCCGGGTCCCCGGGGCCCGCGCCCAGGAACGTGCACCGTCCGGCGGGCTGGCCGGCCGGGAACAGGGCGTCGGTGGCGGCGGTGGGGCTCATCGGGCTCGCTCCCCCATCAGGGTGGCCGCGCCCGCGTCGAGCAGCCGGGCGGCCAGGGCGTGGCCGAGGGCCCGCGCCTGCTGCTCGGCGGTCTCGTCGAGGACGATCGGACCGTTGGCGGACATCTTCAGCAGGGCGGTGCCGTCGGGATCGCCGACCAGGCCGTCCAGCCGCAGTTCGTGCTCCCCGCCCCAGGTGGCCAGCGCGGCCACCGGGGCCGAGCAGCCGGCCTCCAGGGTGGCCAGCAGGGCGCGCTCGGCGGCCACGGCGACCCTGGTGGGGGCGTGGTCCAGCGCGGCGAGGGCGGCGGCCAGCCCGGGGTCGGCGGCGGCGCACTCGATCGCGAGCGCGCCCTGGCCGGGGGCCGGGATCATCAGCTCGGGGTCGAGGTGCTGGGAGATCTCGGCACCGCGGCCGAGACGGTTGAGGCCGGCCGTGGCCAGCACGACCGCATCCAGCTCGCCGCCGGTCACGTAACCGATCCGGGTGTCCACGTTGCCGCGGATCGCGACGGTCTCCAGCTGGGCGCCGCGGGCGACCGCCCAGGCGTTCAGCTGGGCCATCCGACGCGGCGAGCCGGTGCCGATGCGGGCCGGGCGGCCGGCCCCGGCCAGCTTCTCCACCAGTTCGTCCAGGTTCAGGCCCTCGGCCGCGACCAGGGCGTCCCGGACGTCCTCGCGCTCGGGGACGGCGGCCAGCACCAGGCCCTCGGGGGCGGCGGTGGGCAGGTCCTTGAGCGAGTGCACGGCGAAGTCGATCCGGCCCTCCAGCAGCGCGTCCCGCAGGGCGGAGACGAACACGCCGGTGCCGCCGATCTGCGCGAGCGCCTCCCGGGAGGTGTCGCCGTACGTGGTGATCTCGACCAGCTCGACGGGGCGCCCGGTGAGCCTGGTCACCTCGCGGGCGACCATGCCCGACTGGGCCATGGCGAGCGCGCTGCGCCGGGTGCCGAGCCGCAGGGCGGGGGCTCCCGGGGGCTGCTCGGTGAGCGGTTGACCATTCATGAGGTGATCGTCCCGGTGGTACTCGTGGGATGGCTGACGGTTCATCTGGTGCCCCCGCCGGAGGGCTGGGGCCGGCCGCTGACGGGCGTGCCCGACACGGCGTGCACGGCCGCCGGGTCGAGGTCGAACAGCTCGCGCAGGGCGTCCGCGTAGGAGGCGCCGCCCGGTTCGGCGGCCAGCTGCTTGACCCGGACGGTCGGGGCGTGCAGCAGCTTGTCGACGACGCGGCGGACGGTCTGGGTGATCTCCGCGCGGGAGCGCTCGTCCAGCTCGGGCAGCCGGGAGTCCAGCCGGCCCAGCTCGGCGGCGACCACGTCGGAGGCCATCGCGCGCAGTGCGACCACGGTCGGCGCGATCCGGGCGGCTCGCTGGGCGGCGCCGAAGGCGGTCACCTCGTCGGAGACGATCCGGGTGACCTGGTCGACGTCGCCGGCGCCGGGGCTGGCGGCGTGCGCGTGGGAGAGGCTCTCCAGGTCGACCAGCAGGGCGCCGTCCAGCTCGTGCACCGCGTGGTCGACGTCGCGCGGCATGGCGAGGTCGAGCAGGGCGAGCGGGGTGCCGACGCCACGGGCGGCGACCGCGGCGGCCACGTCCTCGGCCTTGATCACCACGCCGGCCGCGCCGGTGCAGGAGATCACCAGGTCGACGTCGGCGAGCGCCTGCGGCACCTTGGCGAGGTCGAGGGTGCGGGCCACGTCCGGGCCGAGGATCTCGACCAGGCGCTCGGCGCGGGCCGGGGTCCGGTTGGCGATCAGCAGGTCGGTGACGCCGGAGCGGACCAGCGTGGCGGCCGCCAGCGAGCTCATCGAGCCGGCGCCGACCACCAGCGCGCGCTTGCCGGCGATCTCGCCGGCGCCCGCCGCGACCTGCTCCAGGCCGAAGGTGACCAGCGACTGGCCGGCCTTGTCGATGCCGGTCTCGCTGTGCGCCCGCTTGCCGACCCGCAGGGCCTGCTGGAACAGCTCGTTCAGGCCGCGCCCGGCGGTGTGCTCGTCCTGGGCCTTGGCCAGCGCGTCGCGCAGCTGGCCGAGGATCTGGCCCTCGCCGACGACCATCGAGTCCAGGCCGCAGGCCACCGAGAACAGGTGGTGGACGGCACGGTCCTCGTAGTGGACGTACAGGTGGGAGGTCAGCTCCTCCAGGTCCACCCCGCTGTGGTGGGCCAGCAGCAGCGACAGCTCGGCGACGCCGGCGTGGAACTTGTCCACGTCCGCGTACAGCTCGATCCGGTTGCAGGTGTTGAGCAGCGCGGCCTCTGCGACGGTCGCGGAGGCGGCGGCGTCGTGCAGCAGCCGGGTCGGGACCTCACCGGTCAGCGCGGCGCGCTCCAGCACGCCGACCGGTGCCGTCCGGTGGCTCAGTCCGACGACGAGAAGACTCATGCCCGCCCCCCACAGCTCTCGGTGTTCATGCGGGCATCACCGCGGACAGCTCGCCCTCGCCGCCCTTGGCGGTCTTGCCCTTGGCCTGCTCGCCCTGGTCCTTGGTCGCCGGGTCGGCGGCGCCGCGACCCTTGGCACTGCCGCCGGCGGCCGCGCGGCGCAGCTTGGCGGCCGCCGCGCGGACCGGGCCGGGGGCGCGGTCCAGCACCGACTCGGTGCGGTCGGACTCCTCCCCGGCCTTGCGCTGCTCGTGGAAGGCGAGGATCTGCAGTTCGATGGAGAGGTCGACCTTGCGCACGTCCACACCGTCCGGGACGGTCAGTACGGTCGGGGCGAAGTTGAGGATGCTGGTAACGCCTGCCTCGACCAGCCGGTCGCAAACCTGCTGGGCGGCACCGGGCGGGGTGGTGATCACGCCGATGGAGACCTGCTGGCTCTCGACGATCGACTCCAGCTCGTCCATGTGGCGCACCGGCAGTCCGGCCGCGGTGGAACCGACCACGTTGGGGTCGGCGTCCAGCAGGGCGGCGACCCGGAAACCGCGGGAGGCGAAGCCGCCGTAGTTGGCGAGCGCGTGCCCGAGGTTCCCGATGCCGACGATGACGACCGGCCAGTCCTGGGTCAGGCCGAGCTCGCGGGAGATCTGGTAGACGAGGTACTCGACGTCGTAGCCCACACCGCGGGTGCCGTAGGAGCCGAGGTAGGAGAAGTCCTTGCGCAGCTTGGCCGAGTTCACGCCGGCCGCGGCGGCCAGCTCCTCGGAGGAGACCGTCGGCACCGACCGCTCGGAGAGCGCGGTGAGGGCCCGCAGGTAGAGGGGCAGGCGGGCGACCGTCGCTTCCGGGATGCCCCGGGCACGCGAGGGTCGGCGCGCGGCGCCCTGGTCGGGCGTCTGCGAACTGCTCTGTGGTGATCGGCCGATTGCCACGGTGCTCCTGTGGGTGAAGCTGGGCTTTGGCAGCCAGGCTATGCGTTTGTGAACGTGTGCACAAAGATGGTGTCCGATTTGTCCCGGCACAGTGACACGCATCACGCCGTCGAACCCATAGCACCGGCCTGGGTCAGGACGACTTCCGGGGCCTGGGAACCGGGCAGCCAGGGGCCGTACGGGGCCTCCCGGCGCAGCAGCGGCACGGCCGCGCCGGACGGGCGGGAGCGGGCCCGGCCCAGCCGCGGCCAGGGCAGCCGGGCGGCCTCGCGCAGCGGCGCGGCCCAGTCGTCCGGCGGGCAGGACGGCGCGCCCAGGCAGTGCCGCAGCAGCTCGGCCGTCACCCGGGCGTCGCCCAGCGCGGTGTGCGCCGGGTACCAGCCCAGGCCGGCCGCCTCCACGCAGGCCGCCAGGCCGTGGCTGCGGGCCTGCGGCAGGTGCTCCCGGGCCAGCCGCATCGTGCAGAGCAGCGGGACGGGCGGCAGCGGCACCCCGATCCGGGCGAACTCGCGGTCCAGAAAGGCGTGGTCGCAGCTGACGTGGTGGCCGACCAGCACCCGGCCGGCCAGCAGCTCCAGCAGCCTCGGGGCGATCTCCCGGAACCGCGGGGCGCCCTCGACGTCGGTCTGGCGTATCCGGTGCACGTGGGTCGGGCCGACCGGGCCCAGCGGGTCCAGCAGGGTGGCGAACTCGCCCTCGGCGCGGAGCCGCTCGTCCAGCAGCACCACCGCGATCTCGACCACCCGGTGCCGCCACGGGCTGCGGCCGGTCGCCTCGACGTCCACCACGGCGAAGCCCCGGGCGGCCCGGGGCGCTTCGGGCGTCCCAGGGGTCGGGCGGGGAAGCATGGCGGCACTCCTCGTGTGCTCAGCCCCCCATGGGCGCAAACGCGTTCGATCGTAAGCCGACCACGGCGCCCCGCCCCTAGCCGGAACGGGGTTCTTCGACAACGATTCGGCGAACCACCCCCGCCGGTCGGCGGGGGCGGTGGGCGCGGCGCGGCCCTCGGGAGGGCGGTCGCTCAGGCGCCCAGCGCGGTGCGCAGGCGGCGTTCGTCGACCCGCCAGAAGTCGTGCTGACGGCCGTCGATCAGGGTGACCGGGATCTGCTCCCAGTAGCGCCGGTACAGCTCCTCGTCCTGGGTGATGTCCTTCTCCTCGAAGGCGGCGCCGAGCTCCGCCGCCACCCGGACGATCACCTCCCGGGCCTCGTCGCACAGGTGGCAGCCGGGTTTGCCGACCAGGGTCACGGTACGGTCCGCGGGCTCGGGGTTCCTACGTCGCAGCAGTGGGCTCACCGGCCCATTGTGCGCCGCCGGAGCCGGGCGGCGGCCCGGGGGCCGCCGGGGGCAGCTGTTCACCGGGTGGGCACGGCTCCGTCACGGCCGCTCCGTGCCCGGCTGACTATGCTCAGTGGCATGGCCGTGCTCCGAAGGCTCACCCAGGCGAGGCGCTCCAGCACCGGGCGGAGCGCCCCGGCGGGCCGGGCCGTGGCCGAGGCCGGGGAAGCCGCGGCGGAGGCCGCCGAGGCCGCGCTGCGCGCCGAGCCGCAGCCGCAGCCGCAGCCGGCCGCCATCGACGCGCCCACGGCCGCCGACGCCCCGGTCGCGATCGACGCCCCGTCGGCGGCCGACGCGGTCCCGGCGCGGGCCGAGACGGCGGGCCGGCCCGGTAAGGCGCCCAAGGCCCCGGCCGAGAACCACACCCCCGATCCGGACGACCCCCGCGCCGCCGCATTCTTCGACTGCGACAACACCATCCTGCGCGGCGCCGCGATCTTCTACCTCGGCGTCGGCCTCTACCGCCGCGGCTTCCTCACCCGCCGCGACATCGCCCGCTTCGCCTGGCAGCAGGCCCTGTTCCGGCTGCACGGCACCGAGGACCCGGACCACATCTCGGACGCCCGCACCACCGCTCTCGGGCTCGTCGCCGGCAAGCCCACCGCCGACCTGGAGGCGATCTGCGAGGAGATCTTCGAGCAGGTCGTCGCCGACAAGATCTGGCCCGGCACCCGCGCCCTGGTCCAGATGCACCTGGACGCCGGCCAGCGCGTCTGGCTGGTCACCGCCGCCCCGCTGGAGGTGGCCCGGATCATCGCGCGGCGGCTCGGCATGACCGGCGCGCTCGGCACCGTCGCCGAGGCCCTGGACGGCGCCTACACCGGCCGGCTGGTCGGCGACCTGCTGCACGGCCCGGCCAAGGCCGCCGCCGTGCGCGCGCTGGCCCGGCGCGAGCGGCTCGACCTCGACCGCTGCGCCGCGTACAGCGACTCGGCCAACGACATCCCGATGCTCTCGCTCGTCGGCCACCCGTACGTGGTGAACCCGGACGGCGCGCTGCGGCGGCACGCCCGGGCGCAGGGCTGGCGGGTGCGGGACTTCCGGACCGGGCGGAAGGCGGCCCGGGTGGGCCTGCCGGCGGCGGCCGCGCTCGGGGTCGCGGGCGGCGCGACGGCGGCCGGGGTGGCGCTGCGGCGCCGGCGCCGGCGCGCCTGAACCGCCCTCCGCGCGGCCGCCGGGCCCCGTACCGCGCCCCTCCCCCGGGCGGGTGAGCGGACGTCAACCAGGCCCCTGACCTGGCCCCTCGTACGGGCGAACTCCCTTGTGCCGCAGGTCGTCCGGGCCCGCTGCAAGAACCTGTCACCCCGTGACCGGTTCTGATCGTTCGGCAGACCGGGAAAGTCGGGGGTTGCCGAGCCCGAAGGCTGGGAAACCGCCCGCAGAACCACCGAATTGGTCACCCTGGGCGCCCGAACGGTCACGTTGAGCCGGATGAACGATGACACCTCCGGTCAGTGTCAGCCGAATATGCGCATCAAATGGATCTCAAACGACCACTTCGACCACACGGTGTAGCTGTCATTGCACAAAGCGTTATTCTCTCCTGGATGCGCGTCACCCACGCGTTCCGCTCGAACGGACGCCAGGGGCGCGCTCTCCGCGCAGGCGGAGGTGATCCGTCCACAGTTCTGCCTCTGGGAGTCCCGTGTACCCACCCGTCCGGAACGACGCGCCTGCACCCTCCCGCCCGTCGTCCGCGCCCCTGCGCCCCCGCACCGGCCTCCGCGGCCGGCCCACCGCCGAGCGGCAGATCTCCACCGGCCTGGACCTGCTGCGCAACCTGCTCCGCAGCCAGCTCGCCGCCTCGCCCCAACTCGTGCCCGCCGGCGTGCCGTTCGGACACCAGCACGGCTCCGGGCCGGCGCTGCGCACCACCGCCGCCGGCTCGACCGGCACCGGCTCGACCGGCACCGGCACGCGCGGCCGCACCGGCGGCACCGGCGTCGGCCGCGGCCGCACCCGCACGGCGCCCGCCCCCGGCTACGAGACCGAGCACAACCCCATCATGGAGCTGGTCGAGCGGGCCCAGGCCGGCGAGAGCGAGGCCTTCGGCCGGCTCTACGACCACTACGCGGACACCGTCTACCGCTACATCTACTACCGGGTGGGCAGCCGGGCCACCGCCGAGGACCTCACCAGTGAGACGTTCCTGCGCGCCCTGCGCCGGATCGGCACCTTCACCTGGCAGGGCCGGGACTTCGGCGCCTGGCTGGTCACCATCGCGCGCAACCTCGTCGCCGACCACTTCAAGTCCAGCCGGTTCCGGCTGGAGGTCACCACCGGCGAGATGCTCGACTCCAACGAGTGCGAGCGCAGCCCGGAGGAGTCGGTGCTGGAGTCGCTCTCCAACGCCGCCCTGCTGGACGCGGTGCGCCGGCTGAACCCGCAGCAGCAGGAGTGCGTGACCCTGCGCTTCCTCCAGGGCCTCTCGGTGGCCGAGACCGCGCGGATCATGGGCAAGAACGAGGGCGCGATCAAGACCCTCCAGTACCGCGCCGTCCGCACCCTGGCCCGGCTGCTCCCGCCCGACGCGCGGTGAGCCGGCGGTGACCGCGGGCGCGATAGCCCGGGGGCGGCCCGGCCGCCCGTCACCGTGCGGACCCGATCGACACGTCCGGGTGAACGGTCGATCCGATGATCAGTCGTGCGTAACCGACCGCCCGCACCGCTCGTTGGCCAGCGTGCAAGCCCCCACCAGGCGTACGGTCAAGCCGAATTACGACCTGTCACCCGATGGAGTGGCTTTGGCCCGCCGAGGCAACCGTCCGGCTGGCCGGGGTGTCGACAACGACGAAGGGAGGTGTGGCCCGTGACGGCAAACGTGCTCGAGCACCGGCGGGCGAAGGCCTTCGCCGACGCGCTGGAGGCCCACCAGGCGGACCAACGCCGCGCGGCCAACGCCGAATCGGCCAACACCGCTGGCACCGAGGCGGGTTCGGTCGCAATGGCCGAACTGGTCGGCCTGACCGACGCACTCGGGGCGGTGGCCCGGCCGACACTGGACCGGGAGGTCCGGACGGTCCAACGCGCCCAGCTGATGGCCGCGTTCGAGCAGGCACTCGCCGGCGGACCGGGCGCCACGGTGCCCCGGCAGCGCCGGCACCGGACGGCCAGGACGGCGCCGCGCGGCCGGTGGAGCCGCCGCTTCGCGATCGGCGGCCTCGTCGCCGGACTCGCCGTCGGCAGCCTGGCCGGCGCCGCCGCCGCCAGCTCCAACGCCCTTCCCGGCGACACGCTGTACGGCATGAAGCGCGGCCTCGAAGGACTGCGGCTCGGCCTGGCGGACTCCGACTCCGAGCGCGGCGAGCTGCTGCTCGACAACGCCGCCACTCGGCTCGGCGAGGCCAACACCCTGGTCGGCCACGACGGCCCGGTCGGCACGCTCAGCCCGGCCACCGTCGACCGGGTGCGCCGGGCGCTGGACGACATGCACGCCGACGCGCTCAAGGGCCGTGAGCTGCTGCGCTCCGTCTACCGCAGCAACGGCTCGCTCGACCCGATGCGCGCGCTGGCCGGTTTCGCCCACGACGAGGACGGCCGCTGGAGCGAGCTGCAGAGCCGGCTGCCGGTCCAACTCACCGAGCAGGCGCACCTGGTGGACCAGCTCTTCGACGACATAAGCGAGGACGTCGCGCCCCTGCGCCTGACCCAGCCGCCCGCCAAGAACGGTGGCCCCGCCGGCACGGGAGCGGGCGGCGACTCGTCCTCCTCGACCGGCGGATCCCCGGCGGGCTCCCCCGTCGGCGGCGCGGGCAGCGGTTCGGGCGGCGACCAGCCCCAGGGCGGGGCCGGTGGCAATCGCACCGACCACACCCCGGCCAACGCCGGCACCGGCTCCACCGCCGGCAGCGGCAAGGGCGGCGGCCTGCCGAGCACCCTGCCCAGCAGCGCCCCGGACGCGGTCAACGGGCTGGTCGGCGACCTCACCAACGGGCTCACCGGCGGCGCCGGAAAGCCCTCGCCGAGCGTCGACCCGGCCCCGCCCGCGCCGCAGTCCTCCGGCACGCCCAGCGGCGCGTCCGGCGCCCCCCAGCAGGGCGTGGACGTGCCCCCGCTGGTCCCGGGGCTGCTGCCCGGTCTGCGCATCCTCGGCGGCAGCTGAGCGGCGGCTGACCGGTATCCACCCCGGGGCCCCGGCGGGACGCTTCCCCGCCGGGGCCCCGGGCCGTGCGCCCACGGGGACGCGTCAGAAGAACACCGAACGCCGCTGCACCAGCAGCTGGTACAGCGTGTGCTGGATGGTCTCGCGCACCTCGTCGGCCAGGTCGAAGACCAGCATCGGATCGTCCGCCGCCTCCGCCGGGTAGCCGTCGGTGGCGATCGGCTCCCCGAAGCGGATCGTCCACTTGGTCGGCAGCGGCAGCATCCCGAGCGGCCCCAGCCACGGGAAGGTCGGTGTGATCGGCACGTACGGCAGGCCCAGCAGCCGGGCGAGCGTCTTCACGTTGCCGATCATCGGGTAGGTCTCCTCCGCCCCGACGATCGAGCACGGCACGATCGGCACCCTCGCCCGCAGCGCCGAGGAGACGAACCCGCCGCGGCCGAAGCGCTGGAGCTTGTAGCGCTCGGCGAACGGCTTGCCGATGCCCTTGAAGCCCTCCGGCCAGACCCCGACGACCTCGCCGCGCTCCAGCAGCGCCTGGGCGTCCTCGTTGCAGGCCAGCGTGTGGCCGGCCTTGCGGGCCAGCTCGTTGACGCCCGGCATGACGAAGACCAGGTCGGCGGCGAGCATCCGCAGGTGCCGGCGGTGCGGGTGGTGGTCGTGGATGACCACCTGGGTCATCAGCGCGTCCAGCGGGACCGTACCGGAGTGGTTGGCGACGACCAGGGCGCCGCCCTCGGCCGGGATGTTCTCGATCCCCTGGACGTCGATCCGGAAGTACTTCTCCGCCAACGGGCGCAACAGCGAGAGCAGCACCTCCTCGGTGAGCTCCCGGTCGAAGCCGAACTCGTCCACCTCGTAGTCGCCGGTGAGCCGGCGGCGCAGGAAGGCCAGCCCTTCGGTGGCCCGGCCCTCCCAGCCCTTGCCGAACAGCCGGGTGGCCGCCGGGCCGAGCTGCCCGGACAGCGCCCCGCCGACGGCGGCGGCGAGCCGGTCGGCCAGCCCGGGGCCCTCGGGGGAGGTCCAACTGGGGGCGGACTCGATCGGGATGACCTTGGCCTCGCCCGGTGACTCGTCGGCGGCGGCACTCATCGCGGCTTCAGCTCCTCGGGCGGCGGGGTCGGTTCGGTACGGCGTTCGGCACGGCGGGGGCGGGGGCGGGCTCGTCCGGGCCGATCAGGGCGGCCAGCCGGTCGGTGGCCGCGGCCAGCCGTTCGGGCGGCAGCAGGCCGGGGCCCTGGGCGGCGGCGAAGTCGGCGAAGGCCTCCGGGGTGCTGAACACCGGGCGGTAGCCGAAGGTCTCCCGCAGCCGCGCGGTGTCCACCACCCGGCCGTGGGTGAGCAGTCGCAGCTGCTCCGACGAGACGTCCACGAGCCGGGTCCGCCGGCCGAGCGCCGCCATCCAGCTGACCGCCGGCAGCAGCAGCGGCAGGGTGGGGCGGCCGAGCCGGCGGGCGCACTGGGAGAGCAGCAGCACGCCCTCCCCGGCCACGTTGAAGGTCCCGGTGTTGACGGTGCCCGGTACGGGCTCGTCGACGGCCCGGCAGAGCACCTCGACCGCGTCGTCCTCGTGGACGAACTGCAGCCGGGGGTCGTAGCCGAGCACGGTCGGGAGCACCGGCAGCGCGAAGTACTCGCTGAGCGGGGTATCGGCGTGCGGGCCGACGATGTTGGCGAAGCGCAGCACCGTCACCGCGACGTCCGGGCGGCGCCGGGCGAAGCCCCGCACGTAGCCCTCGACCTCGGCCGCGTCCTTGGCGAAGCCGCCGCCGGGCGGGTTCTTCGGCTGCATCCGCTCGCTGAACACCGCCGGGTCGCGGGGCGCGGAGCCGTAGACGCCGGTGGTGGACTTCACCACCAGCCGACGCACCCCGGGGGCCTTCTGGCAGGCGCCGAGCAGCTGCATGGTGCCGATGACGTTGGACTCCTTCACCGCGGAGCGGTTGGTGGAGCCGAGGCCGGTGGCGCTGACGCTGAGGTGCACCACGGTGTCCACCCGGTGCTCGGCGATCACCCGGGAGACGGCGGGGCGGCGCAGGTCGAGCTGGTGGAAGGTGTACGGCGCGGCCGGGCCGTCCGGCTCCTCGACCGGAGCCCCCGGCGGCAGCACGTCCACGCCGACGACCAGGTCCACGCCGGGGCGGCGGCGGACCTCCGCGGCGAAGCGGGCACCGAGATGGCGGGCCACGCCGGTGACGAGCAGCACCACGCCCACGGTTCTGCACCCCATTCCCTCGAGCCGAGCGGCCTGCGTGCACGGTACCGCGCCGCCCTACCGGGCCGTGAAACGACACCGCCCACCCAGGCCACGAGGGCCTGAGCGGGCGGTGAAAGCGCTGGGCGCGCTGGGGCGCGGCCGGGGGCGCTTACTTCTTGTTGCGACGCTGAACGCGAGTGCGCTTGAGAAGCTTGCGGTGCTTCTTCTTGGCCATACGCTTGCGACGCTTCTTGATGACAGAGCCCACGGAACAACCCTCGCTCACTGAGACTCTCGTCCGTGAGAGACGGAGTCCATACGACTGACGTGAGGGCCTAGCCTACCGTCCGCGTGGCCGGGGCTGTAAATCGCACTCCCCGCGACCGGGAAACTCGGGGGAAATCCGGGGCGAACGGGGGCGGATCCGCGGTCGCGGACCCGCCCCCGCCCGGCCGGGCTACGCGCTCTCAAGTCGCACGTACGACTCCTTGAGGTACTCGTGCACCGCCTGCTGGGGCACCCGGAAGGACCGTCCGACCCGGATGGCCGGCAGCTCTCCGCTGTGCACCAATCGGTACACCGTCATCTTGGACACCCGCATGACCGCGGCAACCTCCGCCACGGTCAGGAAGACGACTTCCTGCAGGGGGCGTTCGCCGGAACTCATGACCATCACCCGACCCTTAACCCGTGTGCAAGGCACCGGCTTCCCCTCCGGTGACTCCACCGGCACACGTGTATCCCCAGAGTAGTTATGGGTGGTACCAGTGGGAAGAGGGGCGGTGCGGTCCTCCTACGGTGGGAGATAGGACCGTTGCAGTACGTAGCCACTCGGCGGTTGGCACCAGTGGGCGTACGCACGGCCCGCGCGGAGCGTGGCCGGGGGGGGGCGGTTTCAGGCCAGCAGGCCGTGGTGCGGGAACACCGCGCGGCGGCTCGCGAGGATGGCCTGATCCAGCCGGTCGGCCGGATCGTAACCCGCCTCGAAGTCGCGCCAGGACGGTCGGGCTCCGTCGGTCATCCGCAGCGGGGCCGGGCGGCGGGTGCGCCGGTAGACCTCGGCGCGCCAGGACTCGGGGGTCTCGGTGGCCGGGTCGACGGGCCGGCCGGCGGCGGTGGCGACCAGGTGGGTCCAGGTCCGGGGGACGACGTCCACGACGGCGTAGCCGCCCCCGCCGGTGGCCACCCAGCGGCCGCCGGTCAGCTGGTGGGCGAGGTCGTGCAGCTCCTCGGCGATCATCCGCTGGGCGTCCACGGTGACGGCGAGGTGGGCGAGCGGGTCCTCCAGGTGGGTGTCCGCGCCGTGCTGGGTGACCAGGACCTGTGGCCGGAAGGCGCTGAGCAGTTCGGGCACCAGGGCGTGGAAGGCGCGCAGCCAGCCGGAGTCGCCGGTGCCGGCCGGCAGCGGCAGGTTGGCGGCGGAGCCGGGGGCGTCCGGGCCGCCGGTCTCGGTGGGCCAGCCGGTCTGCGGGAAGAGCGTGGCGGGGTGCTCGTGCAGGGAGACCGTCAGCACCCGGGGGTCGTTCCAGAAGGCCTGCTGGACGCCGTCGCCGTGGTGGACGTCCACGTCGACGTAGGCGACCCGCTCGGCGCCGAGCTCCAGCAGCCGGGCGATGGCGAGCGCCGGGTCGTTGTAGACGCAGAAGCCGGAGGCCTTGTCGGGCATCGCGTGGTGCAGGCCGCCGGTGAAGTTGACGGCGTGCGGGGTCTCACCGCGCCAGACGGCCTCGGCGGCGGCCACGGACTGGCCGGCGATCAGCGCGGAGGCCGAATGGACGGCCGGGAAGGACCAGTTGTCCTCGGTGCCGAGGCCGTGCCGGGGGTCCGACTGCTCGGGGTGCGCGGCGGCGTGCTTGACCGCCTCGACGTACTCGCGGGTGTGCACCAGCCGCAGGGTGGACTCCCCGGCGGGCGGCGCGGACCGGACGGTCACCCCGGGGCCGGCTGCCAGTCCGAGGTCCTCGACCAGGCGCATGGTGAGCGCCAGCCGGGCCGGGTCCATCGGGTGGCCGGGGCCGAAGTCGTAGGCGGTGACGGCCTCGTCCCAGAAGAGGTGCAGGCCGCAGGGGGTGTCACGCTCGGCTTCGGGCATGGCCTCCACCGTAGTGGGTGGGGGCTGCCGGACGGCTGCCAGGGCTCGCCGGTGCGGGGCGGGCACGGGTGTGGAGGCGGTGCAGACAGAACCTTCACGATGGTGGGCGGCGCCGCGTTCGCCGTCGACCGGGCGACGGCCAAGCCGGGTGACCAGCTGACCCTGACCCTGTCGCTGACCAACACCGAGACCACCGACATCTCCTTCGCCTACGAGTTCATCCAGCCGATCTGGCCGGCCAACCAGCTGAACGGCGCGTTCACCGTCGTCGGCTGCGGCGGCGACGAGACGGACTGCACCTTCGGCGGCAACAACGCCGCCTGGCACTTCACGGCACCGATCGCGCCCGGCGCCACCCGCGCCGTCACGGTCACCGTCAAGATCAGCGACACCCCGACCTGGAGCAGCACCCGTACACGCTGAACCGGGCCCCGTACGTCTACGTCGAGTACGAGCCGGCCGGCGCCCCGACCTTCACCGGGGACCAGCTCTGGGCCGGCGGCGTGCCCGAACTGCAGACCGTGATCGGCTGACCCGGCTCCGCCTGCCCCGTGGTCAGGCGGCCGCGGGGGCGGGCACCGCCGCGGGCGCCGGCGCGAAGCGCTCGGCCAGCGGCAGGACGGCGAGCACCAGCAGCATCGGGGCCAGCAGCGCCCAGCGGTAGGAGCTCGCGTCCGCGATCGCCCCGACCAGCGGCGAACCGACCAGGAAGCCCACGTAGTTGAAGAGGTTGAGCCGGGCCACGGCGGCGTCCGAGTCGGCCGGGAAGAGCCGGCCGCCGGCCGCGAAGACCTGCGGGATGATCGCGCAGATCCCGAAGCCGAGCACGGTGAAGGCGGCGACGCCCGCCCAGGCGGTGGGCGCGACGGCGGCCAGGCCGAAGCCGAGCGCGGCCACCGCGGCTCCGGTGCGCACCACCGGGACGGCGCCGAAGCGCTGCACCGCGCGGTCGCCCAGGGTGCGCCCGAGGAGCATCGCGACCATGTAGCCGAGGTAGGAGAGCTTCGCGAGGTCCGCACGGCTGCCCAGGCCGTCGGTGAGGTACTTGACGCTGTAGTTGGAGACCGAGGCGTCCGCGATGTACGCGAAGGCCATCGCCAGGCACAGCGGCAGCAGCGGCCGCCAGGGGATGGACCGGGCGGCGGCCTCGGCGGCCTCCCGGACGGCGTCGTCGAGGTCGGCCGGGCCGGCGTCGGGGGTCCCCCCGGCCGGAGCCCGGGGGAGGGTGCCGGCCAGCAGCGCGAGCGGGGCGATCACCGCGCCGGCGGTGCCGAACAGCACCGGCAGCCCGAGGTGGTAGTGCGAGCCGAGTCCGGCGATCGCCGCGCCGAGGATGCCGCCCAGGCTGAAGGCCGCGTGGAAGCCGATCATGATCGAGCGGCCGTAGCGGTGCTGCAGGCCCACCCCGAGCATGTTCATGCTGGCGTCCAGCCCGCCCACCAGCAGGCCGAACGCGCCAAGGGCGAGGGCGAGTTGCCACAGGGCGTCGCCGAACCCGGCGCCCGCCAGGCTGAGGCAGACGGCCGGCTGGACCACCCGCAGCACCGCCCGGGCGCCGGTGCGCTTCACCAGCCGCTCGGAGAGGATCGAGCCCACCCCGGCCAGGATCGGCACCGCGGCCAGGAAGACCGGCAGCAGCCCGTCGCTCAGCCCGTACCGGTGCTGGATCTCCGGGATGCAGGTGACCAGCAGCGCGAAGGTGGTGCCCTGCAGCAGGAAGCTGACGGCGAGCGCGGCCCGGCCGGCCCGCAGACCGGGCGCCACCGGGGGAGGGACGGACCGAACCGACGGCACGGCGCTCATGCGGACCTCCAGGCGACCTCGCTACCGGCCGGTAGAACGATGTTGGCGAGAGCGTAGGCGGTGCGCCGCGATTGCGGGAGGGGTCGCGCAGGTACTTCTGCCGCGGGCTACTTCCCGCCGGAGGCCAGCTCCCGGGAGCGGTCCCGGGCCGCCTCCAGGGCGCCCAGCAGCGCGGCCCGCACCCCGTGGTTCTCCAGCTCGCGGATGGCCGCGATGGTGGTGCCGGCCGGGGAGGTGACCGCCTCGCGCAGCTTCACCGGGTGCTCGCCGGAATCGCGCAGCATCACCGAGGCACCGATCGCGGACTGCACGATCAGGTCGTGGGCCACCTGCCGGGGCAGTCCGAGCAGGATGCCCGCGTCCGTCATCGCCTCCACCAGGAAGTAGAAGTACGCCGGACCGGACCCGGACAGCGCGGTGGCCGCGTCCTGCTGGGACTCGGGCAGCCGCAGCGCCTTGCCGACGGAGCTGAAGATCTCCTCGGCGCGCAGCAGGTGCTCCTCCGTGGCGTGCGAGCCGCCGGAGATGACGCTCATCCCCTCGTCCACCAGCACCGGCGTGTTGGGCATCACCCGGACCACCGGGGTGCCGGCCGCCAGCCGCTCCTCGAACCAGGCGGTCGGGACACCGGCCGCGGCCGAGATCACCAGCCGGTCCGGGCTGATGTGGGGGGCCAGCTCCTCCAGCAGGGTGCCCATGTCCTGCGGCTTGACCGCCAGGATCAGGGTGTCGGCCGACTTGGCGGCCTCGGCGTTGGCCACGGCCACCACGCCGTAACGGGCGGCGAGTTCGACGGCGCGCTCGGGGCGCCGGGCCGTCACCAGGACGTCCGCCGGGTTCTTGCCGGCCCGCAGCAGACCGGAGAGCAGGGCCTCGCCGATCTTGCCGGTGCCCAGGAAGGCGATCTTCTGTCCGCGCGCTGCGCTGCTGCCCATGGTCCGCTCCTAGCCTCGGTACTGCCGCCATCCTCGCACCGCCCGGCGGCGCCGGTCGGGACCGTCCGCTCCGTGGTCCGCGACGCCCCGGCGCCCCGATCCGACGGGCCCGCGTGCCCACGGGCCCCCTAGGGGCCGGAACTCCGGGGTCTCCCCTATGGCCCTCCCGACCCGCGCGGGCGCACCGTGGAGGCATGGCACACGACGAGATGTCCCGACGTGAGAACCGGCAACTCGCCGCCGCCTCGGCGACGATGGGCCCGTGGCGGACGGCCGCGGGAGTCGGTGCGGTGGTGGGGGCGACCGCGCTGGGGATCGAGGCGGTCTCCGGCGACTGGTCGCTGGGCATGCTGGCCGAACCGGCGAGCTGGGGGCTGTTCTTCTTCTTCCTGACCGCCTGGGCGGGCGGACAGCTGCGCCGGGACACCGGCGACCGGCGGCTGCGGCGGTGGGCGCGCGAACACCCGTGGCAGTCGGCGCTCCCGGCGGCCGGCGGACTGCTGGTGCTGAACATGCTGGCGCAGCTGTTCCTCGGCGACGCCGGACTGTTCGGCGCGTTCTTCGTCTCACTCATCCCCGTCGGCGTGCTGATGGCGATCGCCGGAGTGACCCACGGGGTGAAGCAGACCCGCGGCACGGGCTGAACGGCAGGCCTGAACAGCGGGACCGGGCAGCGGGGTTGAACGGCAGGGCTGGACAGCGGGACCGAACGGCGGAACCGGACCAGCCTATTCCGGACAAAGGAGGCCGAAGGCTCCCACTCCGCACACGAGTTCACCACATGGTGTGCCCCCGATCGATCAATCGTCACAGCCCGTCGGCATACTGGCGCGATGCCGATAGCCGAAGATCCGGAACCGCGCCCCACCGAGGGCCGCGAGCCGGGCGGGTTCGACCCGTCCGGGGCGGGCGGGAAGGACCCGTTCACAGACCTCGTCCTGGACGAGGACTTCGTGAAGTCCGCCACCGTGAAGGAGCAGTCCGGGCGCACCCGGATGCTGACCGCCCGTTGGAAGCACACCCCGCCGGTCGACCCGGGCGGCCGCCGCTCCGTCAACGACGGCCCGAAGAAGGCCAAGCGGCGCTTCGGGCGCAAGACCGGACTCCAGGTGGTCGACCCGTGGGGCCACCCGCGCACGCCCAAGCGCCGTCGGCGGGAGTGGCGCACCCCGCTGTTCGCCGCGCTGACCGTCGCGGTGCTGCTCGCCTCGCTGAACATCGACGGGCTGCGCAGCTGGTACGCGGACCACCTCGGCGGGAACGGCTCCTCGGCCGCGCACCTCCCCGTGCCGACCGTGGCCCCGGAGACGGCCAAGCCGACCACCGCGCCGCCGAAGACCGACGAGCAGCAGCCGACCGTGGCCCACCCGTGGGCCGGTTCCCCCGCCGCAGGCTGGCCGAACGGCGCGGAGGCCTTCGTGCTGCCCGAGGCCAAGGACACCGGCGTCTTCTCCGCGGAGGAGGTCACCGCCCAACTGCAGTTGGTCAAGGACTACCTGACCGCCGCCAACCTGGACCCGAAGGCCCTCGCGGGCGGCCGTCCCGACTCGGCGCTCGCCCTGCTGGACCGGGAGGAGCGCGACCGCGCGACCGCCGCCCTGGCGAATCCGTCCAAGGACGCCGACGCGACCAGTTGGTTCACCCGCTTCGACCCGCGCGAGGCGATCCCGGTCGGCGACGTGGTCAAGGCGCAGGGCCGGATCAGCTTCGAGGGCGACGGGAACAAGGGCGTCCTGGTCCACACCGACTTCAGCTTCGTGTACGCGCTGCGCCCCGGCCCGGAGGCCGCGAAGCGGGCCGCGTCCCCCGCACCGCCGGCGGGCACGCCGAGGCCCACGGACCCGGCCGCGCCCCAGGGCGGCGGCACCGCCAAGCCGGTGGCGCTGGTGGTGCCGGTGGACGACGTGTCCGGGGACACCTGGACCACCCGCACGATCGTGCGCCGGGTGGAGAACTTCCGCTTCTACGATCCGGGCCGCTACCAGGTCAACCCGAAGAAGCTCGTCTTCGCCGAGGGCAGCGCCTCGGACTCCGCGAACTCGGCCTGCGGCGTCTACGACGGCTTCTACCACCCGCAGTTCGAGCAGTTCGCCCCCGTCGCGCCGGACCGCCCGGACACCCGGCCGACCGGCCCGGAGACCGATCCGTACGACCGCAGCAAGGACCTGTCCACCGACCCCGACCAGTGCGGATCGGTCAGCCGCTACTGACCGCGGTCAGCGCTTGCGCTTGCCCCGGCCCGGCGCCTTGGCGTCGGGCCGGCCGCCGCGGCCCGCCCGGCGCTTCCCGTACTGCTCGACGGCCCGCTGGTAGGCGGCCCGCTTGACGCTCTCGCCGGGCGCCTCGACCAGGCTGCGGGCGAAGTAGGCGGCCAGGGTGCCGGCCCCGCCGATCAGCCAGACGGCGCCGAGCGACTTGTCCTCGGCCATCCAACCGGTCAGTGTCTCCCTGCCCTCGGTGAGGACCTTCCAGGTGCGCAGCACGGCCATCATCGAGCAGACCGCGATCGCGGCGGTCAGCAAGCCGTTGACGAAGCCGCCGCTGTCGGAGAGCGCGACGCCCTCGACGCCGAAGCGCAGCACCAGGACGGCCGCGGCGGTCGCGACGAGGGCGCCGGCCGAGACGCCGACCCGGCGCAGCCAGTAGCCGCCGTCCCGGTTGAGCCAGCTGGTGCCGAACCAGCGGATCGGCTCCGGCTCGGGGGCGCCGGCGGGCTTGGGGAGAAGGGTGGGGGGCTGCTCGCTCACGCCCTCGATTATCACCCGGACTCCGCACAACGCGGAGGAGCCGTCCCCGCAAGGGTCGGCTCCTCCGCGTGCCCGGCGGGATCAGCCGAGCTTGGTCACGTCCCGGACGGCGCCCTTGTCCGCCGAGGTGGCCATCGCCGCGTAGGCGCGCAGCGCCTGGCTGACCTGGCGTTCGCGGTTCTTCGGCCGGTAGCCGCCCGCGGCCTCCAGGGCGCGGCGGCGCTCGGCCAGGACCTCCTCCGGCACCTGCAGCGAGATGCTGCGGCCGGGGATGTCGATGGCGATGGTGTCGCCGTCCTCGACCAGCGCGATGGTGCCGCCGGAGGCCGCTTCGGGGGAGGCGTGGCCGATCGACAGGCCCGAGGTGCCGCCGGAGAAGCGGCCGTCGGTGACCAGCGCGCAGGCCTTGCCCAGACCTCGGCCCTTCAGGAAGGAGGTGGGGTAGAGCATCTCCTGCATGCCCGGGCCGCCCTTGGGGCCCTCGTAGCGGATGACGACGACGTCGCCCTCCTTGACCCGCTTGGCGAGGATCGCCTCGACCGCGTCCTCCTGGGACTCGACCACGACGGCCGGGCCGCTGAAGGTCCAGATCGACTCGTCCACGCCGGCGGTCTTCACGATGCAGCCGTCCTCGGCGAGGTTGCCGTACAGCACGGCCAGGCCGCCCTCGACGGAGTAGGCGTGCTCGGCGCTGCGGATGCAGCCCCCGGCGGCGTCGGTGTCCAGTGACTCCCAGCGCTCGGACTGGGAGAAGGCCTCGGCGGAGCGGACGCAGCCGGGAGCGGCGTGCCACAGCTCGACGGCCTCGGCGGACGGCGAGCCGCCGCGCACGTCCCAGGTCTTGAGCCACTCGGCGAGCGAGTCGGCGTGCACGGTGTGGACGTCCTCGTTGAGCAGTCCGGCGCGGTACAGCTCGCCGAGGATCGCCGGGATGCCGCCGGCCCGGTGCACGTCCTCCATGTAGTAGGAGCCGTTGGGCGCGACCTTGGACAGGCAGGGCACCTTGCGGGAGATCGCGTCGATGGCCCGCATGTCGAAGTCCAGCTCGGCCTCCTGGGCGGCGGCGAGCAGGTGGAGGATGGTGTTGGTCGAGCCGCCCATGGCGATGTCCAGGGCCATGGCGTTCTCGAAGGCGGCGCGGGTGGCGATCGCGCGGGGCAGCACCGAGGCGTCGTCGCCGCCGTAGTACCGGTCGGCGATCTCGACGACGGTCCGTCCGGCCCTCTCGTACAGGGCGCGGCGGGCGGTGTGGGTGGCGAGCACCGAGCCGTTGCCGGGCAGCGAGAGGCCGATCGCCTCGGTGAGGCAGTTCATCGAGTTGGCGGTGAACATCCCGGAACACGAGCCGCAGGTGGGGCAGGCGTTCTCCTCGATGATCGCGATGTCCTCGTCGGAGACGTTCTCGTTGACCGCCTGGGAGATCGCGTCGACCAGGTCGAGCTTGCGCACGGTGCCGTCGACCAGGGTGGCCTTGCCGGCCTCCATCGGGCCGCCGGAGACGAACACGGTGGGGATGTTCAGGCGCAGCGCGGCCATCAGCATGCCCGGGGTGATCTTGTCGCAGTTGGAGATGCAGATCAGCGCGTCGGCGCAGTGGGCGTTGACCATGTACTCGACCGAGTCGGCGATCAGGTCGCGCGAGGGCAGCGAGTAGAGCATGCCGCCGTGGCCCATCGCGATGCCGTCGTCCACGGCGATGGTGTTGAACTCGCGCGGGATGCCGCCCGCCTGCTTGATCGCCTCGGAGACGATCCGGCCGACCGGCTGCAGGTGGGTGTGGCCGGGGACGAACTCGGTGAAGGAGTTGGCGACCGCGATGATCGGCTTGCCGAAGTCCTCGCGGGCTACGCCGGCCGCCCGGAGGAGCGCCCGGGCGCCTGCCATGTTGCGACCGTGGGTGACCGTACGGGACCTCAGCTCGGGCACTGTGCTCCACTCCTTCGGGGATCTCGACGGCGCCCCGCGGGAGGTGAGGGTGCGGGGCCGCTGGTGGCTTCCGAGCCTACGCCCGCCGTCCGGCCGGCGGACAGCGCGTCCGGGATGCGGGCAGCCGGGTCAGTCCGTGGTCAGTCGGCCCTGACGGCGGTGGCGGCCCGGTTCGCCCGGCCTCGACGGCTCGGTTCAGGCGGCCTTGACGGCCACGGTGAGGTCCAGCAGGAAGGGCTCGTTCACCAGCCCGTCCGGGAAGTCGGCGCTCAGGGCCGCCCGCTCGGCGGCCAGGATCGGGGCGCGCTCCTCCGGGGTGAGCGAGGCCATGTACGAGCGGGAGGTGAGGTCGGTGATCACGTGGTCGACGGTGACCCGACGCTCCCAGCGCAGCCGGGCGTGCCCGACGACCAGCCCGGCCGGGGCGAAGTGGCCGGTGTGCTCGGTGATCCGGCCGTAGCCGTGGTAGCGGCCGGGCAGCGCGGCGGACAGCCGCTCCACCCGGGCCCGGACCCAGGGCACGGTCTCGTCGTGGACGTTCCACCAGGTGGCGAGCGCACCGCCGGGCCGCAGCACCCGGATCGCCTCGGGGACGGAGCGCTCGGGGCGGGTCCAGTGGAACGCCTGGGCGTAGGTGATCAGATCGGCGGAGGCGTCGTGGAAGGGCAGGTCGTCACCCTCGCCGCGGACCAGCGGAAGCTGCGGCGAGGCGGCCAGCAGTTGGGCGGCCATCCCGGCGTAGGGCTCGACGGCGATCACGTCCGCGCCACGGGCGGCCAGCAGCCGGGTCGCGATGCCGGTGCCGGCGCCGACGTCCAGCACCCTGGCCCCCCGGAGGCCGCGGCCCCAGAGCCGCTCCAGCTCGTCGAACAGCTCGTCCGGGTAGCCGGGGCGGGCCCGGTCGTACTCGGGGGCCACCGAGCCGAAGCTCTGGGCCAGCTCCCGGAAGTTGTCGAGCTCGATGAACAGCCGACCCTTCGTCACCGCTCCACCTCCGTGGGGTAGTTCACGGCCCCCGCGCGGACCAGGGCTCAGCGTACGCGCGAGGGGGTGGCCAGGTGCAAGCGGGTGAAGGCGAGGGCCTCGGCGAGGTCGGCCTCGCGTTCGGCGGGGGAGGCGGCGCGGCGGGTGTTGACCTCCAGCACCACGTGGCCGTCGAAGCCGGTGCGGGCCAGGTGCTCCAGCAGCTCGGCGCAGGGCTGCTTGCCCCGGCCGGGGATCAGGTGCTCGTCCTTGCCGGAGCCGCTGCCGTCGGCCAGGTGGACGTGGGCGAGCCGGTCGCCCATCCGCTCGACCATGGCGAAGGCGTCGATCCGGGAGGTGGCGACGTGCGAGAGGTCGATGGTGAAGTGCCGGTACTCCTCGTCGGTGACGTCCCAGCCGGGGGCGTACGCGAGCACCTCGCGGTCGCGGTAGCGCCACGGGTACATGTTCTCGACGGCGAAGCGGACGTCGGTCTCGCCCGCCATCCGGTTGATGCCCTCGACGAACTCGCGGGCGTACTGGCGCTGCCAGCGGAACGGCGGGTGGACGACGACGGCGCTCGCGCCGAGCTTCTCGGCCGCCGCCCGGGCCCGGACCAGCTTGGTCCACGGGTCGGTGGTCCACACCCGCTGGGTGATCAGCAGGCAGGGCGCGTGCACGGCCAGGATCGGCATCTGGTGGGCGTCGGAGAGCCGGCGCAGTGCGTCGACGTCCTGGCTGACCGGGTCGTTCCAGACCATCACTTCGATCCCGTCGTAGCCGAGCTTGGCGGCGAGCTCGAAGGCGACGGCGGTGCTGGCCGGGTACACCGAGGCGGTGGACAGCACCACCTTGGTCTCGGGGATGTGCAGGGCCGGGTGCCGGGGCAGCACCAGCCGGTCGGTGGTGCGCAGCAGCGGCGGGCGGGCGGCGTCGCGCTTGGCGGCCTTGACCGAGCGCACGGACTGGACGGCGGCCTTGGCGGCGCCGGCGGCCCGGGCGGTGCGGGTCTCCCGGGGCGGCTCCTTCGCCGTGCCGGCCCGCCGGCCGACGGCGCGCTTGCCGACGGTGGACTTGCCGGCGGCGCGCTTGCCGGCGGACTGTTCGCCTACGGGCTGCTGGGCGGCGGTCTTGTCGGCGGTCGTGGTGGCGGCCTTCCTGGCGGTGCGCTGGGCCGCCTGCACAGCCTTGGCGGCCTTGGCGGCCTTGGCCGCGGTGGCGCCCTTGACCGCCTTCCCGAGTCGGCGGCGCGGGCCGTCCGGCCGCGGCTGCCCGTCCCCGGGCCCGCGGCCCTCCCGCGTCCCGTCCTCGTCCGCTGGTTGCACCACGGGAGACAGCGTAAGCGGAGCACGCGCCGAACGGGACCGGACGCCCGGCGCAGTGACCGGCGGCACGTTGCCGGCGGCTCGGCTCAGGGGATGAGCATCGGCTCAGGGGATGAGCGCTGGGCGGCGGTCGGCAGGTCTGTCCATGGCGTCCAGCCGGCGCAGGATGATGCCCTCGCGCAGCGCCCACGGGCAGACGTCCAGTTCGTCCAGGCCGAACAGGTCCATCGCGGCGTCCGCGACCAGCGCCCCGGCCAGCAACTGCTTGGCCCGGCCCTCGGAGACGCCGGGGATCTGCGCGCGCTCGGCGACGGTCATCGTGGACAGCCGGGGCAGCCAGGCGGACAGCCCGCTGCGGGTGAGCCGGCGGTCGGCGTAGGGACCGGCGTCGGCGGGGGCGGCGCCGGTCATCCGGGCCAGTTGCTTGAAGGTCTTGGAGGTGGCCACGGCGTGCTGCGGCTTCCCGAGCCGGGAGATCTCGCCGACCACCGTGGCGATCTCGGCCCGGATGTGGCGCCTCAACTCGCGCAGCCCGTCCGGGTCGGCGACGTCCCCGGGCAGCCAGCCGGCCGTCAGCCGGCCGGCGCCCAGCGGCAGCGAACAGGCGACGTGCGGCTCCTCGTCCAGACCGCAGGCGATCTCCAGCGAGCCGCCGCCGATGTCCAGGTTGAGCAGCCGGCCCGAGGACCAGCCGAACCAGCGGCGGACGGCCAGGAAGGTGAGCCGGGCCTCGTCCTGCCCGGACAGCACCCGCAGCTCGATCCCGGTCTCGGCGGCGATCCGGCTCAGCACCTGCTCGCCGTTGGCGGCCTCCCGGACGGCGGAGGTGGCGAAGGGCAGGATGTCGACCACTCCCTTGTCCTCGGCGACCCGCAGCGAGGAGGAGATGTGGCCGATCAGCCGCTCGACGCCGGCCTCGCCTATCGCACCGGAGTCGTCCAGCAGCTCGGCCAGGCGCAGTTCGGCCTTGTGCGAGTACGCGGGCAGCGGAGCGGCGCCCGGATGGGCGTCCACCACGAGGAAGTGGACCGTGTTGGAACCTACGTCGAGCACACCGAGTCGCATAGCTCTCCACGCTACGCGATCCGGGTCGGGCGGAGATCTGTTGTGACGGTATTCGTGCTGGTCCAGGTCGTTTCCGAGTGTTCCGGGTGTGATCCGTCAGGCCGGGGAAAGTCTGCGCACAGCGCAGTCGGAGCGGTCAGGGCGGTCAAGGCGGTCAGAGCAGTCCGTTCCAACAGCTGCTCCGCCACGGCGGCCCACCGGCTCTGGGCACCGCGGTAGGCCGTGGTGCCGTACGGCAGGTCCAAGCCCCGCCGCAGGTGGAGGAGTTCGGGACGAATCGCCGCTGCCGCCGTCGGACGCCCCAACCCGCCCCGCACCCGCGCTACCCCCGCCCCGGACCCACCCAGCACCCGACCGGCGGCGCGCCCGCGGCGGACCGCAGGCGCGGCCACCGGCCCGCACGCCCCCGCGAAGCTCTACCCTTGCCGGGTGGCACCAGCAGAAACGTCCAAGAAGAAGGCCAAGGCGAAGCCCGAGGCCTCCCCCGCCCCCGTCGACCTCGCGATGCCGACCCTGCGCCGCGAGATCCCGCGCGACGAGGTCCCGCTCGACTTCCCGCGCGCCTGGGTCGAGTTCGCCGACCCGGCCGACGAGGAGCAGGTCTTCCGCTGCGACCTCACCTGGCTGACCTCCCGCTGGTCCTGCGTCTTCGGCCAGGGCTGCCACGGCATCCGCGAGGGCCGCGGCGAGTCGGACGGCTGCTGCACGCTGGGCGCGCACTACTCGGACGAGGACGACGAGAAGCGCGTCCTGGGCCACGCGGCGCGGCTGACCCCCGAGCTGTGGGAGAACTTCGCCGAGGGCACCGACGCCAAGGGCAGGATCAGGTCCGACGGCGGCATCACCATGCTGGACGAGGACGGCGACCGGCAGACCCGCCGGGTCAACGGCGCCTGCATCTTCGTGAACAGCCCCGACTTCGCGGGCGGCGCCGGCTGCGCCCTGCACGCGCTGGCCCTCAGGGAGGGCCGGGAGCCGCTGGAGACGAAGCCGGACGTCTGCTGGCAGCTGCCGATCCGCCGTACCTACGACTGGATCGACCGGCCCGACGACACCCGCTACCTCCAGGTCTCGATCGGCGAGTACGACCGCCGGGGCTGGGGCCCGGGCGGCCACGACCTGCACTGGTGGTGCACCGGGGCCCCGGCCGCGCACCAGGGCGCCGAGCCGGTGTACGTCAGCTACCGCCCCGAGCTCACCGAGCTGATGGGCCCGGCGGGCTACGAGGTGCTGGCCCGGCTGTGCGAGGAGCGGATCGCCACCAAGGGCGACCGCAAGGTGGCCCCGCACCCGGCCGATCCCGTCAAGGACCGGAAGAAGAAGCAGTAGCGGCCGGCCGGGCCGGCCCGCGCCCGCCGGGCTACTTGTCGATGTCCCCGACCACGAAGAACATCGACCCGAGGATCGCCACCATGTCCGCGACCAGCGTCCCCGGCAGCAGTTCGGTCAGCGCCTGGATGTTGTTGAAGGACGCCGAGCGCAGCTTGAGCCGCCACGGTGTCTTGTCGCCGCGCGAGACGAGGTAGTAGCCGTTGACCCCGAGCGGGTTCTCGGTCCACGCGTAGGTGCTGCCCTCGGGCGCCTTGAGCACCTTGGGCAGCCGCTGGTTGACCGGCCCGGGCGGCAGGGTGGCGAGCTTGTCGAGGCAGGCGTCGGCGAGGTCCAGCGAGTTGAGGGTCTGCTCCAGCAGGCACTCGAAGCGGGCCAGGCAGTCGCCCTCCTCGCGGGTGACGACGGTGAGCACCTGCCGCAGTTCCTCGGAGCCGTACGCCAGGTAGGGCTCGTCGCGGCGCAGGTCGAAGTCGAGGCCGCTGGCCCGGGCGATCGGCCCGCTGACCCCGTACGCCTCGGCCTGCGCCCTGGTGAGGGCGCCGACGCCGGCGGTGCGGGCGCGGAAGATGTCGTTGCCGAGGACGAGGTCCTCGAAGACCGGCATCTCCGACCGCACCTTGGCGACGGCGGTGCGGACCCGGCCGAGCCAGCCGGCCGGGAGGTCCTCCTTGAGGCCGCCGACCCGGTTGAACATGTAGTGCATCCGGCCGCCGGAGGCCTCCTCCAGGACGTGCTGGAGCTCCTCGCGGCCGTGGAAGGCGTGGAAGATCGGGGTGATCCCGCCCAGCTCCAGCGGGTAGGAGCCGAGGAACATCAGGTGGTTGAGCACCCGGTTGAGCTCGGCCAGCAGGGTGCGCACCCACACGGCCCGCTCGGGGACCTCCATGCCGAGCATCCGCTCGACGCCGAGGACGACGCCCAGCTCGTTGGAGAAGGCGGAGAGCCAGTCGTGCCGGTTGGCCAGCATGATGATCTGCCGGTAGTCACGGGCCTCGAACAGTTTCTCCGCGCCCCGGTGCATGTAGCCGATCACCGGCTCGGCGGTGACGATCCGCTCGCCGTCGAGCAGCAGGCGCAGCCGCAGCACGCCGTGCGTGGCCGGGTGCTGCGGGCCGATGTTGAGCACCATGTCGGTGGTGCCCGCCCCGCCGGTGAAGTTCTCGGCTCCCGCCCCGATGCCGACCGTGGTCTCCCTCATGGCTCCAGAGTCTGCCATCCCGGCAGGGTCTCCAAGCTCGGCGGTACCGGCATGCGGACGGCCTGGACCAGCCAGCCGAAGCCGCCCAGCCCGCCGGGATCGGTCAGTTCGGCCCCCTCCCCCGCACCGGCCAGTGCCCGCAGGTAGGCCGCCGGATCGCTGGAGGCGAGCGCGAGCGGGGGGGGGGGGGGGGCCCCCCCCACTCCGCGCACGGCCGCGCTTTGGGGTGTCTACCACCCCGTGCGCCCACGCACTGCACCCCCCTCCCCCCCCCCTCGTACCGTCAGTTCGC